>JAFGSL010000381.1 GCA_016934645.1 Anaerolineae bacterium | reverse complement strand
GGCTGGGGCACCAGAGCGGTGGAGCGGATCGCGGAACTGATCCCCAATCTCAAGGTCGAACTCCTCGACACGGTGCTGTGCAAGGGCCTGCCGGACGCTGAAACCTTCGCGGCACTCGAGGCGCTGGCCGATGCGATTCAGGCAAAGCACGCGGCGCTGTAGCGAACGCCGCACCGGTAACGAGAGGGTTTTAAGTTAATGGACATTCCTGACGGATGTGAAAACAAAGCCAATATAGCCCCCCTCACCGCCGCCCGCGTGCGCGAACTCTGGTCGCAGACCTACAACCACGCGGGTAAGCCCGACTGGTCGCACATCTTCCCCTACTACCACGAGGACATCGTCTTCGAGGACAGCATCCAACGCATCGAAGGCATCGACGCGTTCAAGGCGCTGTGCGACCGGCTCACCCAGCGCTGCGAACAGATCGATATGGACATCCGCGCGGTCGTGATGGAGGGCCGCGACATCTTCCTGCAATGGAAGATGCAGATGAAGTTTAGACGGTGGCCCAGTTCCCCTGTTTACGGCTGCACGAAGCTCACCCTCGGCGACGACGGCAGGATCATCGAGCAACGCGATTACTACGACCTCTGGGGTGACATCATCAACGGCATTCCTGGATTCCGCCGTCTCTACCGGTGGTTTATGCACAAGTACTTCGGATAAAAATAAACATCCCGACCGGGTTTTTCACCGCAGAGTTCGCTGAGAACACGGAGAATTACCTGAATCCTCTGCGGACCCTGCGCTCTCTGCGGTGAAATATGTGTCTGACTGCCACGAATCTTCACAAATCTTCACGAATATGGTATATTTCATTCGTGAGATTCGTGTAAATTCGTGGTTAATTTTTTGGATAGCCTATGAAACTACCGGAGGAGTTGCAATTCATCGCCAACGCGCGGATGCCGCAGAAGACGACGGACGCGCGTATGGACGGTCGCGTCTGCGTTGTGACCGGTGCGACGTCGGGCGTGGGGCACGCGGCGGCGCAGCGGTTGGCGCGCGGCGGGGCGCACCTCGTGCTTGTGTGCCGCAACGGCGAGAAGGCGGCAGCGGTGCAGGCGGCACTGGCGCGCGACTACGACACGCAGACGGACGTGGTGCTGGCGGATTTTTCGCGGCTCGCGGACGTGCGCGCTGCCGCCGCGACGCTCCTGGAGCGGTATCCCCGCATCGATGTCCTCATCAACAACGCCGGCGTGCACATGACGCACCGCGCGCTGACCGTCGATGGGCACGAAACAGCGTTTGCCGTCAACCATCTGGCCCCGTTTCTCCTCACCCGGCTGCTGCTCGACCGGATCAAAGCCAGCGCCCCGGCCCGCATCATCCAGGTGAACTCCCAGGGACATCGCTTCGGCGGGCTGGACCTGGATGATCTCACCTGGGCGCGGCGTCGCTACATGGGACTGCGCGGTTACGGTGCGGCCAAGACGGCGCAGTTGCTCACGGTGTGGGAACTGGCGGATCGCCTGGCGGGGAGCGGCGTCACGATCAACGCGATGCATCCCGGCGCGGTGAAGAGCAACATCGGGATGAACAATGGCCTGCTCTACCGGTTGTACAACCGCATCGTGGTCTACCCGTTCCTGAAAGACCCCGCGATTGCCGGCGAGGCCATCTATTACCTGGCAGCCGCACCCGAAATGGCAAACGTGAGCGGAAAGTTCTTCAACCTGACGATTGAGGAACGCCCGGCAGCGCACGCTTTGGACCGCGAACTTGGTAAACGTGTGTGGGTGATTAGCAATCAGCTTTCAGCGATCAGCCTTCAGCAAGAAGGGAAAGCTGACGGCTGATAGCTTTGTGAGGAGCGATAGGTCCTGTCATCAAATACATTTTATTGACCTGACGATTTAGGGGGTAAATATGGACTACGACGTGATTATTGTGGGAGGCGGAATCGCCGGGTTGACGGCGGCGGCGTACGTCGCAAAGGCAGGTCACACGATACTGCTTTGCGAGAAGGAGAGTCATTGCGGCGGGCTGGTGCGCACTTTCGAGCGTAATGGCTTTGTCTACGATGGCGGTATCCGGGCCATCGAGAACTCCGGTATCGTTTTTCCGATGCTCAGACAGCTCGGGCTGGATATCGATTTCATCAAAAGTCCGGTTTCGGTCGGCATTGAGGATCGCGTGATCCGGCTTGACGCCATCGAGAGCATCAGGGCATACCAGGCGCTACTCACCGACATGTTCCCGGAGAGCCGCGACGAGATCGCGGCGATCATCGAGCGCATCCGCACAATTATGGGCTACCTGGATGTGCTTTACGGGATCGACAACCCCCTGTTCCTGGATATGAAGAAGGATCGTGATTACCTGCTCAAGGTCATCCTCCCCTGGATGCCAAAATACGCCCTGACCATCCGCAAAATCTCTGCGCTGAGCGAGCCGGTCGTCGCTTATCTGCGTCGCTATACGCAGAACCAGAGTTTGCTGGATATGATCGCGCAGCACTTCTTCCAGGACACGCCCGCGTTCTTCGCGCTCAGCTATTTCAAGCTGTACTTGGACTACAACTATCCGCGCGGCGGCACCGGGACATTGCCCGACACACTGGTTCAATTCATCGAAGACCACGGCGGCGCGATCAGCACAGATACAGCCATCGTCGCCGTCGATCCCGAAAAGCGGCGCGTGACCGATGCGCAAGGCCAGAGACACAGTTACCGTGAGTTGATCTGGGCCGCCGATCTGAAGACACTCTACCGGATGATGAATCCGGAAGTCATCGGGGATGGTGCCATCAAGCGTGCTGTGACAGAACGCCAGACCGCCGTCGCCGACAAAACAGGCGGGGACTCAGTTTTCACGGTCTACCTGGCCCTGGATCTGGACAAGAGCTACTTTGCCGACCGCGCCAGCGCGCATTTCTTCTACACGCCGCACCGGGATGGACAGTCCAACGCCGGGGCGTGGCCCGTCGGCGAATCTCGAGAAGCCATTGAGGCATGGTTGGAAAAGTTCTTCACTCTGACGACCTACGAAATCTCGTGTCCGGTGATGCGCGATCCAACGCTGGCCCCACCTGGAAAAACAGGCCTCATCGTCAGCGTGCTCTTCGACTACAATCTTGCAAAGCACATCGAAGCGGCGGGATGGTACGAAGCGTTCAAAACCTACAGCGTGGACTGCATCCTCAATACATTGGATGCGTCGATCTTCCCCGGCATCAAGAACGCAGTCCTTGACCGGTTCTCGTCCACGCCGCTCTCTCTCGCCAGGATCACCGGCAACGCGGATGGGGCCATCACCGGATGGGCCTTCACCAATACGAGCATCCCGGTGGAACATCGACTGCCCAAGATCGCCAGGGCCATCCGCACGCCCATTCCTGGCATCCTCAAGGCGGGGCAATGGGCGTTCAGTCCGTCCGGGCTGCCCACCTCCATCCTCACAGGGAAGCTGGCGGCGGATGAGGCCATCAAGGCATTGAAGAAGGCAAAGTAACGCGAGGGAGTAAGCTATGAGCAAAATCAGCATCGTCGAACGCGAGATGACACCCGTCGAATTCGCGCGGATGAACGCCGGGTTTGATGAAAACACGATTGACAACGGCGTCGTCATTCAAAGTTCGGAAAGAATGGGATTTGTAGCCCTCGATGGCGACGATTTTGTCGGCTGTGTTTCTGGGCTGGCGTATAAAAATGGAGATGCCTACAGCGGTTGGTTTTACCTGTCAGATTTGTTTGTCGAGAAAGCCTACCGGCGACAAGGACTTGGGGCTGAATTGCTCAAAGCACTCGAAGACAAGATCCTGGCTTGCGGGATCGACAAGGTCTGGACGTGGACCGCAGGCTACGAAGGGCCAGGATTCTACAAAAAACAAGGCTATACTGTCTTTGCTGAGTTGGAAGGCTGGTATTCAAGCGGGCACAGTCGCGTCGCCGTGAGAAAGCGGCTATAATGACGACAAGACTACCAGACTGAAAACAATGCGACTATCGCGAGGGACAAAATATGCAAATCATTGGCGAAAAGATTAACGGCACCCGCAAACGGGTCGGACAGGCCATTGTCGATAGAGATGAAAACCACATCCAAAATCTAGCGCACCGTCAGGCCCAGGCCGGATCGACCTGGCTCGACGTGAACGCAGGCACGCATCCCGACCGGGAACCGGATGACCTGGTATGGCTGGTCGAGACGGTGCAGGCCGTGGTCGATACCCCGCTGTCGCTCGACAGTACCAATCCGCAGGCGTTGACAGCAGCGCTCAAAGCCGTCAACAAGACTCCCATGATCAACTCGATCAGCGGCGAAGCACAGCGATTGACCGGGATACTCCCTCTGGTGGCCGAACACGGTTGCCCCGTCATCGCCCTGGCTATGGACGACAAAGGTATCCCCGAAAGCAGCGCCGGACGCCTGGAGGTGATCCACCAGGTCATCGCCGCCACCCGTGTCGCCGGCGTCCCCGACGCTAGCGTGTACGTGGACGCATTAGCCCTGGCCCTCAGCACCAACGCGCAGAGTGCCGTGATCTTCTGCGATACCGTCCGGGAAGTGCGCGTCGCCTACCCCGACGTCCACTTTACTGTCGGGCTGAGCAACATTTCGTATGGCCTGCCGGCTCGTTCCTACGTCAACCGGGCCTTCTTGACCCTGGCTATGGCCGCGGGACTGGACTGCGCAATCCTCGACCCCCTGGACCAGGAACTACGTGCCACACTGCTGGCCGCCGAATTAGCGCTGGGCCGCGACGAGTACTGTTTGCGCTACGTCCGGGCGTATCGCGCCGGCGTGTTCGGGGAATCTAATCAACAAGGGTAAACGCTAACGCAAAGTCTGCCCTACTGATCCGGTCATAAAAAACAAAAGCCATTCCGGTATCTCCTAGGCGTATAAGCGTTTAGCAAAATACGACTAGATCAGTCATTTATTCAACCAAAGGAGGTCCAACTATGTCACAAAAATTGATTGAAGCCATCGCCGATATGCGGGAAGACGAAGCTCTTGAGCTGGTCACAGAGATGGCAGAAAGTGGCGTCGAACCGCTCGTCATTCTTAATGACGTTAAGGCGGCTATGGACGTCATCGGCCAGCGCTACGAGGAGGGCGACTATTTTCTGCCCGAATTGGTGATGGCTGGCGAGATTATGAACCAGATTATGGTCATGATCAAGCCTGCGCTGGCCGAGTCGATGGAAGAAGAACACCTCGGCAAAGTCGTCATCGGGACAGTCAAAGGCGATATTCACGACATCGGCAAAGACATTGTCAGCTTCATGCTCAAGGTCGGCGGTTACGACGTTCTCGACTTGGGCGTTGATGTGCCTGCACAGAAGTTCGTCCAAGCCATTCGGGATTTCCAACCGCAGGTGGTCGCCCTGAGCGGGTTCCTCACCCTAGCCTTCGCCGAGATGAAAGCGACCGTCCAAGCCATCGAGAACGCCGGTTTGCGTGACCGGGTGAAAATTATGATCGGCGGTGGCCAGATCGATGAGGCTGTCAGAGAATATACGGGCGCCGATGCTTATGGCAAAGACGCAATCGTGGCCGTTAAACTAGCCGATGGTTGGATAGGAGGATAACACCATGAACAAGGAATGGGCAAAAATGTCGGCGGATGAAAAGCAGGAAGCGGCGTTTCAGAAGTTGCTCGCGCCGAAAGACCCTACGGGCAACAATCTGCAATTCCAAAGCGCGGAGGCGGAGGCCAGCTACAAAGCCAGTATCCGCAGAATCAAAGACGCGATTCAGTTGCGTGAACCGGACCGGGTCCCGGTCACCGTGCTGCCTAGCATGTTCCCCTATCTCAACGCCGGAATGACGGTCGAAGAGGCGATGTACGATTACGACAAGTGCATGGCGGCCTTCAAACACTTCATCCTGGAACTGAAGCCGGATATGCACATCGGCGCTTCGGCGCCTGGGCCGGGCAAGTTCTATGAAATTCTCGATTACAAGCTCTATTGCTGGCCGGGCCACGGGGTCGCGCCTGAATACAGCTACCAGTGCAACGAGGCCGAGTACATGACGGCGGACGAATACGACCTTCTAATCACCGATCCGTCGTTCTACTTCAGAAACTTCTACCTGCCACGCGTGTTCGGCGCGTTGGGCGGTTTCTCGATGCTTGCGCCTTACACCAGCATCCTCGAAATGTACGGCGTGGCCTTCAACTTCGTCCCCTTTGCGCTGCCGCCTGTTCAAGCCACGTTCCAGGCGCTCTTCGAAGCCGGAGCCGAAGCCCTGAAGTGGGCTATGGCCACGGGCGGCTCGGATGCGGAGTTGACCACCCTGGGCTTTCCGACGATCCTCGGCGGCTTCACCAAAGCGCCGTTTGACGTCCTCGGCGACACGCTCCGAGGCACCAAAGGCATTATGTTGGACATCTACCGGCGTCCCGAAAAACTGTTGGAAGCTATGGACAGGCTGATCCCCATCATGATTGGGATGGGGGTGAGCGCGTCCCAACAAACCGGAAATCCCCTGATCTTCATCCCGCTGCACAAGGGCGCCGACGGCTTCCTCTCGGATGAACAGTTCCAGAAGTTCTACTGGCCCCAGCTCAAACAGGTGATGCTGGGCCTCATCGAGAATGGGTGTATCCCCTTCCCCGCGCTGGAAGGCCATTGGAGTTCACGCCTGGAAGTGATTCAGGACATCCCCAAGGGGAAAACAGCATGGATGGTCGATCAGACGGATATGGCGAAAGTCAAGGCAACACTCGGTCAAAACGCCTGCCTCATCGGCAACGTGTCTTCCTCCATGCTAAATCTGGGTAAGCCGCAGGAGGTAAGGGACTATGCCAAACAGCTCATCGACACCGTCGGTCAAGGCGGCGGGTTTATCCTGAGCAACGGCGCGTTCTTCGACGAGGCCAAGGCGGAAAACGTCAAGGCGATGGTCGAAACCGCCAGGGAATACGGCGTTTACAAATAGTCGTTACGCCCTTCGGCATTTTTTGGACAGGATTAACAGGATTTTCAGGATTGGAACGTTTCTCGCATCCCGTTAATCCTGTCCAGGAGTCATACCCGTGAAGATCGCTTTAGCCCAAATCAACACCACCATTGCCGATCTGCCCGGCAACGTGGAACGCTGTCTGGACGCCATCGAAACGGCGCGCCGCCTGGAAGCCGACCTCGTCGTACTGCCGGAGATGGCGATTCCCGGCTACCCACCCCGCGACATCCTCTGCGACGCCAGTTTCACCGACGCCGTCTTCGAGGCCACCCGCGATCTGGCGCGTCGCACAGCGGACGGCCCGCCCGCCATCGTCGGCACGGTGACACCCAGCGGGCGCCATCC
>JAFGSL010000380.1 GCA_016934645.1 Anaerolineae bacterium | reverse complement strand
CCAGAGGGTGTCAGCAGTACCTGGTAATACTGCGTGGTTGTCAGTGACACGGTCGGCGTGAACAGTACTAGCGTCCCGGTGAGTACCGGTAGCACCGAGGTGTCGGGATATGGCTCAAAATTCGTCCTCTGCACGTCCAGTGTCCCGGTGACTGCGCCAACCTCATCCTGTGTCACGGTGAAGGTCGCGGTCGTCACCCGTGTTGGATCGATCGGGCGGCTGATGAGCGCCCAAATCGGCTGCCCGGTATCCCATGCTGTTGCGCCTGCCGCAGGATAGTGCTCCACAACGAGCGGGTCACGCCAGTTGTAGACGACGTCCTCCACCAGCATAACGCCGTCGCTGCCGTAGACCACCGTCAGATGGCGATTGGCCTCGCCTACCAGTTCGCCCCAATTCTCCACCACATTCCACGAACCGCGGGTGAACTTGTACTGGAGCGCAGTTTCCTCGGGGATCGTCACCGTGTAGGCCCAGGTCGTGGCGTCCAGGCGGGTGATTGGCATCGCGCTGGGATTCCAGGAGGCGCCTAGATAGGTCGCGTTATCCCCCGCAATGTAGATCGTGTCCGTAGGCGGGGTAAACGGTGGTATAGTGACGCGGAAACGCACTTCAACTTCACGAGCTTCGGCTGTACCGGACGCCGGGTTGGAGAAGTCCGACTTATTCAGCGCCATATCGAACGCCTGCACCGTGTACGTGTAGGTGGTGTTGACCACCACGTCTGTGTCGGTATAGATCGTCGTCGGTTCCATCACCCGCGCCAGGAACGAAGCTTGTGCTTCGCCTTCGGCATAGCGATAGAGGTCGTACCCGGCGAGGTCATCCGCGCTGACCGGGTCCCACTGCACAGTGATGTGATCCGTTCCCCAGTGAACGACTTGCAGGTTGAGCGGCACGGGAGGTGGCGTCGTGTCGGCAGCAGGGAGGACGTGCATCACGCCGGGGAACGGCGGTAACAGCACGGTGCCGTTCTGGTCGCCGTACACCCAATCGCGCCCGCCAGTCGTCGAATAGCGATAGAGGTAGTAGAAATCGCCCGGTTCTTCCGGCAGCAATTGCGCCGCAAACTCGTCGTTGCTGCCAACGTCGCCATTGTAGGTTGCATCCACCCAGGTGGTCCAGGTGACGTACTCCGTAGCCACAGCCCCAAACCCGACCTGGGCCAGCAAGCCCGTCGTTGCGCCAGGTTCTGAGGTCACGCCTTCGATATGCACCTGCCCGTAGATACTCTGCGTGGGGGTAATGCCGACAGTGTGCGTGAACTCGTGCGGCCATTGCAGGTTCGCCCAGTCGATGGTGTAGTGCGGCAGTGCGGAGACTTCGTTGGAGACATCACTCTCGGCGCCGAGGACACCCACTGCCGTGACGACGTAATAGTACAGGGTACCATTGGTCACAGTCGTGTCAGTGTAGTCCGAAGTCGTTGTATCCCCAAGGTAAGCGTATCCACCGCCATAAACGTAACTGCGATAGACGTTGTAGCTGGCGGCGCCGGTCACACCATCCCAGGTGAGCATCACCTCACCGTTCCCCTCCACAGCGACCAGATTGGTCGGCGCTGGAGGCGGAGCGGCAGGTTGTCCTCTCAACACGAGGATCACACCCCACATGGGCGGCACGTCGCTGACGACGATTTCGCCATTAGTAACAGTATAGTTCCCGCCATTGAGTGTGTCGGTCAACTGCGCGCCATTACGCAGATAGCCGGCGACAGGGATGGTGAGTGTCTGCGTCGTGCCAAAGTTGAGGCCGATCACGGCACTGTGCCCACGTCCGTAGGCGTAAACGCCCGCATCGTCGTCCACCAACAACGTGTCGAAAGAGCCAGTGCGCAGCGCGGGATGCGCGTTGCGGATTGCCGCCGTCGCGCTGTAGTGCGCCAGCATACCCAGGTCGCCCTGCCGCCACGCGGGGAGATCGCCGTAGCCATCTTCGTCGGGCCAGGGGTAGGGTTGGCGGTTGTACGGGTCACTGTAGTAGACGCCGCCCGCATTGCCGGAGGTAGCTTCACCAAAGCCTGCCAGGGCCACTTCGTCGCCGTAGTAAATGGTAGGCGCGCCGGGCATCGTCATCTGGATGAGGACGAGCATCTTCTGGCGCATCTTGCCATCGCTGTAGTCCGCGTCGGTGGGATCGCCGTCCTGATCCAGCGGGATGAGCACGCGATTCACGTCGTGGCTGCCCACCAGGTTCATCATCGCGTAGAAGGCTTCCGGCGGATAGTCTTCCTCGATACCGTGCATCACGCTGTCGAATTCGCTGAGGGAGAGCGCGGGGATGGTGCTGTTGGTGTCCTGCCAGTCGGTCTCGCGCAGCACACCGATGACGGCGTTCCGGAAGCGATAGTTCATCGTGCTGTCCAACTGGTCGCCGAGGATGAAGCGGCTGGCGTCACCCCATTCCTCCGCGATGGTGATGGCTTCAGCCTTCGCATCGCGGATGTCGTCGCGCCAGTCACGCCAGAAACTCGCGTCCACGTCGCCGGCAACGTCGAGCCGCCAACCGTCGGCCCCTTGCTCCAACCAGTAGCGGGCGATGCCCTGGGTATCACTGTAGATGTAGCTGCGTACTGCCGGAACGTTCGTGGTGTTGAGCTTGGGTAGCGAGTCGAAGCCCCACCAGGCTTCGTAGGTGGTGTCGCCAGCGCACTCGCCGGTTCCGGGAGGGCTGGCAGGGCTGAAATAGTACCAATTGCGGTAGGTGCTGGTGAGTGATTCGCACGCGCCCAGCGTCTCATAGCGCCCGTAGCGATCGAAGTACATGCTGTCGCTGGAGGTGTGGTTGAAGACACCGTCGAGGATCAGGTGCATTCCTCGGTTCTCCAGTTCGGTGGTGAGTGTGATAAACGTTGACAGGTCGCCGAAATTGTCGTCGATGATCGAGTAGTCGGTTGTGTCGTACTTGTGGTTTGAGGGCGACTCAAAGATCGGGTTGAGGTAGAGGGTATTGACGCCGAGGTCTTGCAGGTAATCCAGCTTTTCGATGATGCCCTGCAAGTCGCCACCGTAGAAGAGTTTGCTATACGAACCTTCCCACGGGCCTGCCACGCGCGGATCGGGCACGGGCCAGTTCCACTCAGGCGCGGTGACCACACCGGGATCCTCTTCGTAGAAGAACGTGCCGCTGATGGGATCGTTGGCCTCTACGCCGTTGCGGAAACGGTCGGGGAAAATCTGGTAGACGACGGCGTCTTTGAACCAGTCGGGAACGGTGAAGGCTGGATCATAGACATCGATCTGCCAACTCCGGTCCGGCGATTCGTCATAGAAAAGGCCCAGACCGCCATCGTACAAATCATCGTCCTCGTAGTAATCGGTGTCGGTTCCATCGGTGACGATGAAGCGGTAGTAGAGAACGGTGAGGTAGTCGGGCGCGGTCAATTGCATTTCCCAGATATCGTAGTCAAAGGTTTCACCAGGGATGGTGGTCACTTTGTTCATCGTGGCGACCGTCTGCTGGCCCAACGTTGTGTCCCACAGCCGCACCTTGACGCCGGTGACGTCATTGGCATATGTGCGGAAGCGCAGGGTGATGGGCGTCTCGGTGGGAACCGCGCCGAAGGGCTGGCGGTAGAAGTCGCTGCGGGAGTCGTGATCAAGGCCGTCGGCCATCACGAAGTTATCCAGTTCCGGCGACATCAGAACCGTGATCATCACCCGTCCACTGACCACGTCCAGTAGGAAATAGGCAGTCTGGTTTGGCGCTGTGGTCGTGAAATGCACGTTCGCGGCATCTTTGCTGCGCCCATCCGCGCCGAAAGCATCCCACGAGCCGGTCGTGGTGATCTTGCCGATGTAGTTGCCCGGCGTGGGGATAGCGTAGGCCAGAGAATACAATCCCCCCCCGGCTGCCGTCAACGCAGTGGCAGGATCCGCATTGTTCCATCCCTGGAAGTCGCCGACGGCGGTAAATCCAGCCGGCACATCACCCCAGGCATTGACAATATACTGCGCGGGCACCAAGTCCCAACCGGCGTCGGCACTGTGGTCGTTCGTATCGAACGTGAATTTGACCATTTGCTGTCCCAGGCTCGTCGTGAACCAGGAATTTTGTACCGGGTAGGCTGTGCCCCAATCGCCACAGGCTACCACTTTCCATTCATAACGGCCGGCAGGCTCCACCAAATGATCGAAGGAGAAGATGCCGTCCCCACCAATCAAGTCACCATGGGTACCGTCGTCATAGAGCACCCAGTCGGTGTTGTTCCACCCGTTGAAATCGCCGGCGGCACACCAACTGCTCGCGCTGCTGCCGTTGAGAGTGATGAGCACCCGCCCGGTGTTGGTATCGAGTAAGAAGATCACCGTTTCATCTACCGTGGTAGTCGTGAAATTGAGATTGTGCGCATCGGTGCTGCGGCCATCGCCGCCAAAACCATCCCACGTTCCGGTAGCCACCACTTTACCGATGTAGCTGCCAGGCGCGGCCACCTGATAGGGCAGATAGTAAATACCACTGCTCATCAGAGGCGTCATTTGCGTAGCCGGATCGCTGTTATTCCAGCCCTGGAAATTGCCTACAGCGGTAAAACTGGCCGGTAACGTATCCACGACATTGACAATGTTTTGGGCGGGCAGCAAGTCCCAACCCACATCGCCGCTGTGATCGTTGACATCGAAGGTAAACTTGACCACTTGATTGGCTTGGTCCGTATTGAACCAGGCATTGGCGGCAGGATATGCCGTACCCCAATCTCCACATTTGACAATCTTCCATTCATAACGCCCCGCTGCCGCAACGGTGTAGTCCAGTGAGAAGACACCATCTTCCGGGATCACGTCGCCGTGCGTGCCGTCGTCGTACAACGGGTCAGAAGCGTTGTTCCAACCGTTGAATGAACCAACGGCGCACCACCCGCTTGGCGCGGCCTGCACTGCGCGCGGCGCAAACGGCGCCGGCGCGGATACGGTCAAGGTCCCCAGAAGCAGGGCCAATACCACCAACCCAGAGAAAAGCTTGCGATACATCGTAACCTCCTTTACAAAGATGAACTGAATTTGATTTGTAGGACGTCGAAAGAACGTCCTATGTATGCTATTCTCGTCGCGATGCAGATTCCGTCGACGGCCGGTGTCTCATTTATGATGAGTTGCAGGATAATTGGTTGCTCGAACTGTCCTCAGTGTAATACAATCTTGATGAAAAGACAAACATTGACCGCTTAATCAGCCGTTGTCTTGGATGTAAGGTCATAGTATACTTGGCGTATGGAAACACCCCTGCTGCAAACCAAATTCCATATCCCTACCCCCCGGCCCACGTGGGTCCCTCGACCGCGCTTGTTCGAGCAGCTGAACTCGGGACTCAACTCCGGCAAGCTGACGCTCGTTTCGGCCCCACCCGGCTTTGGGAAAACGACCTGCATCGGCGCATGGGCGAACACGCTGGAATGCCCGGTGGCCTGGCTAGCTCTGGACGCTGCCGACGATGACCCTGGGCGCTTTTTCATCTTTCTCATCGCCGCGCTGCAAAAGGTAAACGCGAATCTGGGCCGGGAACTGGGGGGCGTGCTGCGCTCCGGACAGCTTCCCCCCGGCGAGATCATCAGCGCGACTCTGATCAACGACATCCTCACATCGTCAGATCGATTTCTGCTGGTACTGGATGATTTTCAGATGATTCAGGATCGTTTCATCCTTCAGGTCGTAGCCAGTTTGGTGGCCAATTTGCCACAGCCGCTACATCTGATCCTGATCACCCGCGAAGATCCACCCCTGCCGCTGGCCCGGCTGCGAGCCAACAACCGACTGGTTGAGATTCGGGCGGCAGACCTGCGCTTTACCGGCGACGAAACCGGTCTGTTTATGAACGAGGTGATGGGACTGTCGCTCTCTCAGGCGGATGTCGCCGTTCTGGAAGACAAGACCGAAGGCTGGATCGCGGGCTTGCAACTTGCCGGTCTCTCCATCCGCGACCAGGCCTACGCATCTGGCTTCATCGCGTCCCTGAGTGGCAGCCATCGCTTCATCTTGAGCTACCTGACGGAAGAAGTGCTCGACCGGCAGCCGGAAGCGATTCGACGCTTTTTGCTCCAGACGTCGATCCTGAACAGGTTGAACGGTGAACTGTGTGATGCAGTCACCGGCCGGACAGATGGTTCTGCTATACTGGAACGGCTGTTCAACGCCAACCTGTTTGTGACCGCGCTGGACGACGAGAGGCAGTGGTATCGCTATCACCAATTGTTTGCCGACTTATTGCGCGACCTGCTGAACATTCATCACAAAGATGAAGTGTCCGAACTCCATCGCCGCGCCGGCCGGTGGTATGCTCAGGCAGGATTGGTAAGCGAGGCGATCCAGCACGCCCTGGTCGCGAAAGACTACGCGATGACGGTAGACCTGCTCGAACATCATGCCATGCGTATGATCATGCAAGGTTATGCCAGGACCGTGAACGACTGGGTACAGGTAATACCGGCGGAATGGGCAGCGCAAAGCCCTAGAACCAATTTAGCCTTTGCCTGGATGCATTTGCTGCGCGGCGATTACACCCAGGCATTCCCGTACCTGGAACGGCTGCAAGCGAGCTTGAGAGGACTACCTCCAAAACATCAACGTGAAGAAGAGGCTTCTCTTCGAGAAGAGGCTTCTCTTCGAGAAGAGGCTTCTCTTCGAGAAGAGGCTTCTCTTCGAGAAGAGGCTTCTCT
>JAFGSL010000379.1 GCA_016934645.1 Anaerolineae bacterium | reverse complement strand
GGTGGTGCGATCATGCATGCATACCACCCGCGGCAGGATTATGGTGTTCATCATGTGCTGGTGCGCCACGAACAGTGCGCGGCGCATGCGGCGGATGGATACGCACGAGCCTCCGGCAAGGTCGGCGTGGCGATCGCGACTTCCGGCCCAGGGGCAACCAACCTGGTCACCGGCATTGCCACGGCGATGATGGACTCGTCTCCCATCGTGTGCATTACGGGACAGGTTTCTACGCCGGTCATCGGCACGGACGCTTTCCAGGAAGTCGACATCACCGGCATAACGCTGCCTATCACCAAGCATAACTATCTGGTTACGGACGTGGAAGAACTGGCCGAGGTGATCCACGAAGCGTTCTACATTGCTCGCAGTGGCCGTCCGGGACCAGTGCTCATCGATATTCCGAAAGACGTGCAAAAGGCATCGACTGAATTTGTTCTGCCTGATGACGCCGTCGATTTGCCGGGGTACCATCCGGTGGGCAAAGGCGACGCCGATCTGGTGGCACAGGCTGCCCAGCTCATCAATCAGGCGGAGCGCCCGGTTATTCTGGCCGGGCAGGGCGTGATCATGTCCGGTGCGATGGATGCGTTACGCGCATTTGCTGAGAAGACAGATACACCGGTTGCGCTTACGTTGTTGGGAAAGGGCGGTTTCCCGGAATCGCATCCCCTGGCGCTGGCGTTGATGGGGATGCACGGCGAGGTTTTTGCCAACCATGCCATCCAGGAAGCGGATTTGCTGCTGGCCTTTGGGATGCGCTTTGACGACCGTGTGACCGGGCGGCTGGACGCCTATGCGCTTTCCGCGAAAAAGATTCACGTGGATATGGACGCCGCCGAATTGAACAAAGTTATCAAGACCGATGTGCCGATCCACGGCGACCTGCGCCAGGTGTTGGAACAACTGCTACCACTGGTTTTTCCTGCCGACCATGCCGAGTGGTTGGAGCGCATTGATGGGTGGCGCGCGCAGAGTCACAAGCGCGACATCATCAATCGTCCCGAAAACGGTCACCTGGTCGCACCGCACTTCATCAACGAAATTTGGGAAGCCACAGCGGGACAGGCCATTGTCGTCACTGACGTGGGCCAGCACCAAATGTGGGTGGCGCAGTACTATCCTACCGACAATCCACGTTCCCTCATCACCTCCGGTGGGCAAGGAACGATGGGTTTCGGCCTACCAGCGGCCATTGGTGCGCAGATAGCTTGTCCTGATAAGGAAGTTTGGATGATCGCGGGCGATGGTGGTTTCCAGATGACGATGCACGACATGGCGACGATTGTGCAGGAGAAGCTGCCCATCCGCATTGCCATTTCCAACAACCACTACTTGGGCATGGTGCGCCAGTGGCAGGAATTCTTCTACGACAAGCGTTACGAAGCCACGCACCTGTTGAATCCCGATTTCGTGAAGCTGGCCGAAGCTTACGGCATTCGCGCGTGGTGTGCGAAAAACCGGCGGGAAGCACGGGCGGCCATCGCTGAGGCGCGTGCCCACGATGGCCCTGCTCTGATCGAATTCGAGATCGCCCAAGAAGGCGACGAGGCGAATGTTTATCCGATGGTGCCAGCCGGTGCGGCGCTGCACGAGATGATCGTGCGCCCGACCTATGAGGAAGTGAAGGAGGTATAAGATGCAAAGCACATTGGTTGCTCTGGTTGAAGACAAACCTGGCGTGCTGACACGCGTCGCTAGCCTGTTCCGGCGCCGGAACTACAACATCGAAAGTCTGACAGTGGGCCACACCGAGAAACCCGGCGTCTCGCGTATGACGATCGTGGTGGACAGCAGCCGCACCAACGTCGAGAAAGTGGCGCAGAACCTTTATAAGCTGGTCAACGTGATCAAGGTTGAAGACGTGACCGAACAGGCCACCGTGCTGCGCGACTTGGCGCTCATCAAAGTGCAGGCCGACGCTGGTAGCCGGCGCTCCGAGATTATGCAGCTCGTGGATACCTTCCGCGCGCGTGTGGTCGATGTGGGGCTGGATTCGCTTATGGTCGAAGTGACCGGCACGGAAGACAAAGTTGACGGGTTGGTCGATGTTCTGCGACCTTACGGCATCGTCGAGATGGTACGCACGGGGCGCGTTGCCATGGCGCGCGGCAAATCGGGGAATGGGCATAAAGAAGGAGTAGGGAGTAGGGAATAGGGAGTAGGAAGTAGGGGTGTTTACCCTACAACTCACACCCCAAAACCCACAACCCATAACTGAAATGAGGAGAGAGGACAATGACGAAAATCGATTTTGGCGGTGTAGTTGAAGATGTGGTGACGCGGGGGGAATTTCCGCTGGAGAAGGCGCGCGAGGTGCTGAAGGATGAGGTCGTCGCGGTGCTCGGGTATGGCGTACAGGGGCCGGCGCAGTCGTTGAATATGCGCGACAACGGCATCAATGTCATCGTTGGGCAGTGGAAGGGTGATCAGGCTGCGTGGGATAAGGCTGTCTCCGATGGTTGGGTTCCCGGTGAGACGTTGTTCGATCTTGAAGAAGCCGTAGACCGCGGCACGATCATCCAATACCTGGTCTCCGATGCGGCGCAGATGATGACCTGGCCTCGGCTGAAGTCGCATCTCAAGCCCGGTGACGCGCTGTACTTCTCGCACGGCTTTTCTATCGTTTACAGTGATCGGACCGGCGTAGTGCCACCCGATAACGTGGACGTGATTATGGTCGCGCCCAAGGGTTCCGGCACGAGTGTGCGTGCGAATTTCCTGGCGGGGAGCGGCATCAACGCTAGCTACGCGGTGGAGCGGGATTACACGGGCCGCGCGGAAGAGCGCACGATCGCGCTGGGCATTGCCATCGGCGCGGGCTATCTCTTCCCGACCACCTTCCAAAACGAAGTCTACAGCGACCTCACTGGCGAACGTGGTGTGTTGATGGGCGCGTTGGCAGGGATTATGGAAGCACAGTACAACCTGCTGCGCAAACACGATCACACGCCGAGCGAGGCGTTCAACGAGACCGTCGAGGAACTGACGCAGAGTCTCATCCGTCTGGTTGACAAAAACGGCATGGATTGGATGTACGCGAATTGTTCCACCACCGCGCAGCGCGGCGCACTTGACTGGCGACACCAGTTCCGCAAGGCCGTCGAGCCGGTCTTCGATTGGCTGTACGAGAGCGTCATCTCCGGTGAGCAGACGCGCATCGTGCTCGAAGCTAACAGTGCGCCCGACTACCGGGAGAAGCTCGGCGAAGAATTGCGCGAGATGCGCGAATCGGAGATGTGGCGCGCGGGCGCAGCAGTGCGTTCTTTGCGTCCGGAGAATTGGGGGAAATAGTAAACGGTAGACAGTAGACGGCAGACAGGGGAAACCCGTCTACTGTCTACCGACTACCGTCTACTCTGGAGGAGAAAATGTCTGATGACGGGGTTGGCATTAAGGATAAAGTCGCCATTTTCGACACGACGCTGCGCGATGGAGAGCAATCGCCGGGCGCGGCGTTGAACATTGACGAAAAAATCGAGATTGCCCATACGTTGCAGGAAATGGGCGTGGACGTGATCGAGGCTGGATTTCCGATTTCGTCGCCCGGCGACTTCAATGCCGTGCAGCGCATTTCACAGGAGATTCGCAATTGCATTGTATGCGGTCTGACACGCGCGCGCCAGGTCGATATCGACGCGGCCGCTGAAGCTTTGAAAGATGCGGCGCGCCCGCGCATTCACACCGGGCTGGGCGTTTCCGATGTGCACGTCCAGTACAAGCTGCGCACCACCCGCGAAAAGGCGCTCGAAATGGGGGTGGAGGCGGTCAAGTATGCGAAAAAGTTTGTGGAGGACGTCGAATACTACGCCGAGGACGCCGGGCGCGCTGACCCGGCATACCTG
>JAFGSL010000378.1 GCA_016934645.1 Anaerolineae bacterium | reverse complement strand
TTACGTGGATGACCTCAACCAGACGCAAATCTATAGCGAGACGCTCACCGTGGAGGTGATGGAGATGCCTGAATACGAAGGTCTCGACGGGGCAATGGGACCAGATGGCGCTATGGGGCCGGATGGTTCTGCCCAAATGCCGGAGACTCTGCCGCAAAAAATCTGGCGTTTCGTCAAAGCGTTCCTGGGCTTGGGCAGCTAAAGATGCAAGGGGTAAGAAGCAAGACGTAACAGTTAAGAGGAATTTCCCTTCTCGCTATTCGCTGATTCGCCCATTCGCTGATTCTCTGATTCTTCTATTCGCTATGACCATTCGTGACTTACTCCGTTTAGTCTTGAGCAACCTCAAGCGCATGAAGGCGCGTGTGGCGATGACGGCTATTGGCGTGATCATCGGCACGGCGGCGGTCGTCGTGCTTGTCTCGTTGGGTGCTGGCTTGCAAAAGCTGGCGACGGAAAGCCTTTATGGTATGGGTGGTCTCGACGAGTTGATGGTGCGCAACGACAGTTATTGGGGGATGATGGAAGTAAGGGCCGATGGTAGCACGCAGCAACAACAGCAAAACCTCGTGCTCGACGATGATGTGCTGGATCAAATTCGCCAGATGGAAGGCGTTATCGCGGTGACGCCTTTTCTGGACGTGACGATGATGGGACCGCTCAAGCTGGATCGCCAGGAAGGGTGGGGGCAGATCTACGGCGTCGAAATGGACGAGTTCGTCAAAATCGCCAAACTCAACCGGGGAACAATGGAACTCTACCGGGGCCAGGTGGTCATCGGTGCCATGGTTTCCGAGAGCTTTATCCCATGGGAACAGCGTATGGAGGAGAACGAGACACCGCCGGAGGTTCCCGAATTGATGGACAAGATGCTGCAGATGACGCAATACACCTATAACGAAGGCGACATGTATTCGACCGAAAGCGTTGTCGCACGTCTGGAAGTCGTGGGTGAATTGAAGCGACAGGGCTACATGTACGACTACAGCATTTTCATGCCGATCAAAGAGGCGCGGCGGCTCAATCAGCGAATGAACTCTGGACTGCCGCCGGAGGCCCAATCGTCCGCGCGCAAGGGGTACTCCCAGGTCCTCGTTAAGGTGCAAGATCCAAACCAGGCGCCCGTCATAGAACAACAGGTCAAGGATATGGGCTTCACTGTACAATCGGATCGACAGACATTGGAGAGTATCAACCAGTTCTTTCTGATCGTGCAGGCCATCCTCGGTGGCATCGGAGCGGTGGCGCTGCTAGTAGCAGCGTTCGGCATCGCCAATACGATGGTGATGGCGATCTACGAACGGACGCGCGAGATCGGCTTGATGAAGGCCATCGGCGCGACCAACCAGGATGTGATGTCGGTCTTCCTGGCGGAGGCGGGCAGCATCGGTTTTCTGGGCGGCATCGGTGGGGTGTTGCTGGCGATTGGGCTTAATGCGCTGATCAATGTTTTGGGACAGCCGCTTATTTCGCAGGGGGGACTGGGTTACATGGGACCGGGCATGGCCGGGCAGGAAGCTGCGCAAACGCTGACGGCGACTCCGCTGTGGCTACCGATCTTCGCCATCCTCTTTGCTGCCTTGATAGGGGTGATATCCGGCATCTACCCCGCCATTCGTGCTGCCGCGCTTAGTCCAATTCACGCGCTAAAGTATGAGTAGGATTTGCTTGGTTTATTCAGAAACACTCACACTTGTGTTTCGTCAAGAAGAGCAGCTCCCCGCTCAGTGGAAATCGTGTCGCGAATTTCTGTAATTCCTGGATAAGGGCGGGTTGCCGGTAAATCTCCCTTTAGTTCTGACAGAGAAGTCTCTCCCCGCGCGGCGGCCTCGCCGTCTTGCAACCGTAGGGTCAACGCTAGTCCCGGCGTAATCGTTTTTGCCGACGTGATCACACTTCCCGTCTCGCGCTCCTGCACAATCGCGTATCCGCGTGCCAATACAGCGTCGGGATTTAGTGCCGCGAGGCGTGCCGCCAATCCTGTTACCTGCTGCCGTTGCACGACCAGACGATGCGCTATCGCTGCGTCCGCACGTGCCAGGATATCATCCACGCGCTGGCGGGCATTAGCGAGCCGGGCTGCTGGCGATAGATACTGCAAGGCGCGGTTGAACTGTGCGACACGCTCGCGGAATCCCTGTACCTTTGCCTCGAAGGTGCGTGCCAGGTGCATCTGGCGTTGTTGTAACATGGCTTGCAGTTCTGCGCGGTCGGGTGTGGCCATCTCGGCTGCTGCCGATGGGGTAGGGGCGCGATGGTCGGCGGCGAAATCGGTCAACGTGAAGTCCGTCTCGTGCCCTACGCCCGAAATCACCGGGATGCGCGAGGCCGCTACTGCCCGCGCCACGCGCTCGTCATTGAACGCCCACAAATCCTCCAACGATCCGCCGCCGCGCACGATAAGGATAACGTCGGGGCTGTCGCATGCGGCGTCACGGACATTCAGCGCTGCCAGCGCCGCGACGATCTGAGGTGGGGCGGTCTCTCCTTGCACCAGCGTTGGCGAAAGCAATACCTCCGCCAGCGGGTAGCGCCGCGTCAGCACGTTGATCACGTCCCGGAACGCTGCCGCCGTCGGCGACGTGACCACGCCGATGTGTTGCGGGTACGCTGGCAGGGGGCGCTTGCGCTCCGGCGCGAACAGCCCTTCGGCCTCCAACTGCGCCTTGAGACGCTCGAATTCCTGGAAGAGCGAACCGCGCCCGGCTGGGCGGATCGCATCGACGTAAATCTGGTAGCGCCCGCCTTGCTCGTACAAGCCGATGCGACCGTGCACGACGACCTGATCACCGGAACGAGGCACATACGAGAGCGCCTGTGCCTGGCTTCGCCAGACGACACCGCTCATCTGCGCGCCCGCGTCCTTCAGCGTGAAGTAGATGTGGCCAGACGATGCCCGTGAGAAGTTGGAAACTTCGCCTTCGATCCATACATCTTGCAGCAGCGGCTCTTTTTCTAGGAGCGCGCGAATCCGTCCCGTGATCTCACTGACGCTGTAGGGGCGGTCAGATTGCGAGAAAAGTGCCATTTGATCCCACATACGATTCTCCTGGAAAAACAGTCTAACAGTCTTTAGTCGGATAGTCTGAACGGCGGATTACCGGTATCTTCTCAAGAATATGGGGTGGGGGTTTGGGGGCGGGTGCAGCCTCCAAAAAACCTTCACTTCTCCTCTTTCTGTTGAGATGATACACAGGGAGTATACTAAAAGACGAACAACAAAGTCAGGGCCAGGAGCATACCCCCACCCAGAATCAAGAGCACGGTGGCCGTCATAGCGGGCATGGCGAGCAGGTTGAGACCGCCAAACAGCCCGATGACGTACAGCGTCGCGCCCACGATGAACAGAATGCGTTCTCCGCCGCGTATGCGGTTACTGCTGCTGCGTGAGCTGCGGCGCGGCCGCCTGTAGCTTGAGGTACGGCGTCTGCGTGTCATAAAAATACCCTCCTCGTTGTTGTTCACCTATGCAAGATATTGCTGCTATGGCAGTGGTACTGGTTTCGCATCCTCAGTGGTGATGCTCCAATTTGCCAGGTGTTTCTGCATCTCTGCGACTACCCACTGGTTTGCAAGATCATTTGCCACGTTCACCAACTCCCACGGGTCGGTGCGCAGATCGTACAGTTCATCCTTATCTCCGGCGGGATCATGGACATACTTCCACGCGCGGGTGCGGACCATTTTGCGCCGGCCTTCGGCCTCGCGCCACCGCAGGGATTGCATCAACGCGCGCCGTCCGTGGGGCTGCGGGAGTGCGTAAAGGTCATCCAGTGTGAAAGGCGGGCCGCCTGCACCATATTCGGAAAACGTCACGTCGCGTGGCGACTCGGTGGTGACGATTGGCAACGGCTGCCCATGCATTGACCGGGGGACATCTATCCCCTGCAAGCACAGCAGCGTCGGCACGATGTCCACCAGGTTGGCCATGCTGTCCTCACGTCGCCCCGCCGCGATGTGACCGGGCCACGAAACGACCAACGGCACGTGGGTGAGGCAGTCGTAGAACACGCCGCCTTTGCACGTCATGCGATGTTCGCCCATAAAGTCGCCGTGATCGGCGCAAAAGACGACGATGGTGTTCTCGCGCAAGCCAAGACGATCCAGGGCGTCGAGAATCTGCCCGATTCCATCATCGAGGAAGCGCACCATCCCGTAGTAAACGCCCATCACGCCGTAGACGTCCTCGATGGCGTCCTCTTCCATCCCCAGAATCTGGTAGAGCACGCGATTGCGCTCGGGCACTTCCAGCCCGGCGAATTCGCCTGCGCGCCACGGCGGAAGCTGGATTTTCTCCGGCGGGAACATCTCCGCGTAACGGCGCGGCGCAACCCACGGTTCGTGGGGATCAGGGAATGAGACCCAAAGCGCGAATGGTTTGTTGCCATGTTGTTCCAGGAAGTGCACGGTCTGCCCGGCGATGAGGCCGGTGGAGTGATCTTCCAGAGGTGCATCGGAGATGGCGTAGCCAAAGCGCAAGCTCTGCGGAACCATGGTGCGGCGTAAGGCGTGCGCCTCGCGGATGCCTTCGATGGGGCGGAACCACGACATTCCCTTCGTCTGTGCGTTCTCGTCCAACCAGCCGTGGCCGATTTCACCCCACACGTCGAATAAATCCAGGTCTTCCGGCTGCTCGAAGCAGTGGTTTTTGCCGATGAGGCCAAGCCGGTAACCGGCCTCTTTCCATAGTTTGAAGGCGTGTGTCGCCTCCGTCGGCATTAAGGTCTCGTTGCGGCGCGAACCGTGCGAATGGGGCCATTGCGACGTCCACAGTGAAACCCGCGCAGGCACGCACAACGGATGTGGGGTGAAGGCGTTTTCGAATAGCACGCCCTCGTCCGCCAACCGCGCCATCGACGGCGTCTCACAGAACGTGTTGCCGTACAGATGGCTGGCCGTCGCCTTCATCTGGTCGGACATAATGAGAAGAATGTTTGGCTGTGCGGATGCTGCCATCGATTCGCTCCTTTTCTGTAGTGGGGGTCGGGGATTGGTTATCAAGCAGGATTCATCCTATTCCCCAATTCCTAATCACCAATCACTACGGCGCGCAGATTTCCGGCAGTGGCCCGGTGTGGTGTGGATCGAACCACTTGAGCAGCGGCTCTTCGGCTGCCCACAACTCGTCGAACAGCGCGCGGATTTTGTGCAGCGGCAGGATCGCCGCCGTCAGCGGATCGAGCGCGCAGGCGTGGAAGGCGGCTTCGGGATCGCGGTTGAGGACGGCGTAGACGGCCAACTCTTGCACGGCGATGTTCGAGCGGTTGAGCGCTGCGAGGTGCGGCGGCAGGTCGCCTACATAACACGGGTGGACGCCGCGCGCATCCACCAGACACGGGACTTCCACGCAGCAGCCGTCGGGCAGGTTGGTGATGAGACCGGTGTTCATCACGTTGCCGTTGAAGCTGTAGGGGACGTTGGTTAGCATCGCCTCCATGATGCCGGTGGTGAATTCGCGGGAGAGGCGCAACTCACCGACGGGCGCGTTGCCGTCGTCCACGCCGGTATCCTGCATCCAATCACGCACACGCAGCGGCATGTCGAGCACTTCACGGATGGACAGGCCGAAGTGCGCCATAAGCTCCGGCGTCTGGCGGAAGTATGGCAGATATTCTGAGTTGTGGCGGCTGCTCTCGGTGACGAAGTAGCCGAACTGCTTCATCATCTCGAAACGCACTTCCTCGCCTACCACGTGTAGCGGGTCGGCGGCGAACTCACGCAGGCGCGGATAGAGGTTTTCTTTGCCGCGCATCAGTTCGAGCACCCAGGCTTGGTGATTGATGCCCGCCACGCGATACGAGACGTCATCATAGGGAACATCGACCATCGCTGCCAGTTGTATCGTCGTCCCCTGGACACTGTGGCAAAGGCCGACGTTGCGCACCGACGAATCCACCGAGTGCAGCCAGATGAGCATCGCCATCGGGTTGGTGTGGTTGAGGACGTAGGCGTCGGGGCACAATTCCTCGATGTCCCAGAAGAACTGGTGCTGCACCGGCCCGGTGCGCAGGAAGCGAAAGACGCCGCCCACACCGACGGTGTCCGCCACGGATTGCTCGATGCCGTATTTGCGGGGGATTTCGATTTCTTCTTTGAAAGGGGATCCGGCATAAGCAGCGCCACCCACAGCCACCGAAGTGATGACGAAATCCGCTCCGGGGAGCGCGGCGCGGCGGTCGGTGGATGCGCTCACTTTCGTCGGTAGATTGTACCTGTCTACCGTGCGTTGGACGTAGCTGGCTACCTGCTTGAGCCGTCCCGAATGGATGTCGCACAGGCAAATCTCCGCGTCGCGCAAGGCCTCGCGGGACATAATGTCCACAGAGAGCCTTCCGCCAAATCCACTGCCTGCGCCGATGATGACGATTTTGGTCATAGTATGCTATCCTTTGCTTCTGTTCGTAGATGGTAGACGGTAGACAGTAAACGGTAGACGGGATTTCTCTGTCTACGGTTTACCGATTAGCACCACGTACCGTTGCGTTGCACTTTGCTTTGGAGTGTAGGCACTTTCTGGGTCTTGTCAAAATGAAAAACCTGTCTACCTCGAACTCTATACGAAATCCTCGGCCCAGTAATACTGTTCGAAGAGGTGAATCAGGTTCTTTGGGTTGTCTGCCAGCACTTGTTCGAACGTGACGGTCTCGATGTCACGTGGATAGCCGGGCGCGTTAGGCATATAGGCGGCAGCGCGCGCCTGGCGCTCGCTGGGGAAGGCGATCCATTGGCCAAAGTCGTCGCGGAAGGCGTAGAGATCGCCCTCGATGGTCACAGCTACCTGTCCTTCTACGAAAGGCCGCAGACGTGCTTCAGAAGCGCCGTGTGCCTGCATGAATTCTACAAAGGCTTGGTGCATCTTTTGGGCGATGTCAGGATGCTGTTCGATCACATTGTGCTGCTGATTGGGGTCCGCCTTCAGATTGTACAGCTCCGACAACGTTCCGCCCGGCACGCAGATGTAGGCCCATGCGTCGTCGGCGACGGTCGCCGGTTCCACGACCCGGTCCGTACCCACCCAGCCATCGAAGGCTGCGCCTTGATTGCCCAGCGATTGCGGGTAGCGGTTGGAGAAGGCGTAGTCGTGTAACTGCACATTCCGCCCTTCGACCAGCGGCCAAAAGGATTTCCCCTCCACGGCAGCGGACGATTCTACACCCATGAAATCGAGTATCGACGGCAGCAAATCAGGCGGTTGGACGATCCCTTTGACGTGCTGTCCCTCGCCTAAACCGTCGGGATGGTAGACCAGCAATGGGATGCGCGTCGTGACTTCGTAGAGGCGGCCCAATTCAGCACCGGGCTTGCCCTGCAAATTGTGTTCACCGAAGAGATGGCCGTGATCGGTGGTCCAGAGAATTAGCGTGTTTTTGAACAATCCCAACCGCTCGGCTAGTTCTAGGAAACGCCCCACCCACCGATCCACCAACGTGGCCTGGCCGGCATACAGCGCCTTGATTTGCTGGTGCTCCGCCTCACCCATGTAGGTATAGCGCCCGTATTGCGGATAAGGGTTCTGGTCGCCTTCGTAACCGGGATCGGCATACAGCGCCACATCGTACCACGGTGCGTCGAATGGCTCGTGCGGATCCCACATATCCACGTAGAGGAAGAAGGATTCCTGATCGTGGTTGGTCTCCAGCCAGTCCATCGCCGCCGACATCGTGCGGGCGACGCAATACTCGCGCTCGTAGCGTCGTCCGTAGTGGTTGCGCAGGTAATTGTCGAGGCTCTTCGGCGATTTGATCTTGTGCGGCTGAGCGGGCATGCGGACCGGCAGCGAAGGCGCAGTGATCCACGGATCGCCTTTCTGCGCATGGACGAATTCGATGCCTTGGAAACCACGGGTGTAGTTGTAGTCATGCATCGCCAGCATCGGCGTGTCCCAGATCATCTGCGTGTGCACGCCCTGGCGCGCCAGATACTGCGCCCACGTGACCTCACCCTGGCGCAACGGCTCCCAGGCGTGCGTCGGGAAGCCATAGCGCCCGACAGCCATATCCCAACGGTTGGGCACCGTCGGATAGGAGGCGATGTAGTATTGGTCGAAGATGGCCGACCGGCGGGCGAATTCATCGAGAGAGGGCGTCTTGATCCAGGTGTTGCCGTAACAGCCCAGATGGTCGCGCCGGAACGTATCGTTGACAAGGACAATGACATTCATCAAAAAACCTCCTGATCTGTTAAAATCTGAAAATCACAAAATCAGCAAATCCGTTTCTTGCGTCCTGCATCCTGCATCATTCCGGCGCCACGCGGAACCGCCATAAGAGGAGGGCCGCCAGGAGATGCATGCCTCCGGCGATGAAGAAGACCATAGGAATTCCCACCCAGTCGGCCAACAGGCTACCTACTATCGGTGCAAGGAACATCATCAGACTGGCGAGCATCGTGTTGAGGGCCACAAAACTGGGACGACGATCTGTTGGGGAGACGGAGAGCAGGGTGTCGAAGAACGAAATATCGATGCCGGTGCTGAAGAAGCCCTGAACCACGGCGACCAAGGGCAACCAGAGTTGGTTGGTCACCAGCCCTGTCAACACCGGGTAAAGCCCCACCAACGCCGTGCAGAGCAGCATCGGGACACGGTAGCCCTTGTGGCTGATCGAACGTCCCCACACGATGTAGCCGACGATCAAAGCCAACTTCCCCGCCGTCGCTTGCCACCCGATCCAAAGGTCCGAAGCGCCCAAATACCGAATCCAGTAGATCGTATACAACGCTGCGGGAAGGTTGAGACCAAGGCGCAGGATCGAAGCGGCAATCTCGTAGCGCACAAACGCCGGGACGTTCATCGCCCGGAGATAGGCTTGCACGCGCTGCCGGAAGGGCGTGCGCACTGTGCGCACCCGCTCCACCGGCACATTCTCCGGGATGCGAATCTTGCCGTAGAAGAACATCCCCGCGCTCCCACCGGCAAATGACACTAGGAATACGATCTGATAGTTCAGCGGGAAGGTGACGCGATCCAGGATGTAGCCAAAGACGGCCGTCGCAATGGCCGTCACCACGCTTAAAATGGCCCAGCGTGTGCCGTTGACTCTGGCCCGCCGTGCCGGAGGGATCAAATCAGCGACTACCGCCATCCACGAGGATTCCAGCAGCGCAGCGGAGATCGACTTGGCGGCCCATATGACCACGATGATCTCCACCAGCCATTTGTGCACGAAGAAGGGCAGCAGCGCAATTAACAAGAATGATCCGCGGTGAAAGATACGGATGAAGTTGGTGAAGCGGACCAGATCTCGTTGCTGCTCGACAATCCGCCCGGCAGGGATCGAGGAAAGTGCCATCACGATAGCGGGGAGTGAAGTCAATAAACTGACCAGTAGATTCGATGCACCCAGGCGCACGGCGAAAACCGAGATAAACCCGAAGATACCGCCCATCACCAAGCCCTGGAATGCAGTATCGAGGGTGAAGTAGAGGATGTTCTGATTCTCGGCTGACAACCGGCTCACGCGTAGTCCGCGCAGACGTAAACGAAGAGCGTAAGACAATCCAGGAAGACGCAAGACGTTACACCTCATCGCAAAAGATAAACCGGACACGATACGCGGCGTGATCGCCGCAAAGGAAGTGTAGATCGATATGCAAGCTTTGTCAAAATTGCGTTTGAGGGGCGGTTGGTGAGGTATATTGGTACATCCTACGCACCCAGACTGCCAAACGTCCAAGTGTAGTCGCTACCCCACAATTCGCGCAGCAGACCGATATGGGCCGAGTGGTACGTCCAATGCCAGATGAGGTGCATCAGCACACCGCGCGGCGTCAACGGGCGCTGCCAACTATGGATGATTACGTCCGCGTCCGTGATGGTCGCCAGCGCGGGATACGATACTTCGTCGCGCACGCGGCGGCAGAGCGTCACGAGATCGCGCGCTGTTTCTGTGGACGTGACACCCTCGCCTTTCGGGACCTTGCGCCCGGGTTCCAGCCGCGCGCGCAGATCGTCGGGGATGGAAGCCGGGGCGATCCGCTCGACCCAGCCCATCTCCGCCCAGGCCATGTGGATGACGAGTGCGCCGATCGTCAGCGGCGTTCCTTGTGGCGCGAAGTCAAGCGCCGCTTGCGGCAGATCATCGAACTGGTCGAGTGTACGTTCAAGTAGCTCATCCAGCGCGGCGACGGCCAGCGCGACATCCGTGTTGGCAAAGTTGGGCACAGGCCGTAGATCGTAACGGCGCGGACGGCCGATTTTAGGTTCTGGTAACTTGGTTGTCATTTTGTCTCCTCAAAACAGTCGGATAGTTGTTAGTCAGGTAGTCTCAGTAGATCGAAAATATCAAAGACTACAGAAGTCTCACGAACTACCTGATTTGGTAAAAATCTGTGCTGGACGCGAGATTTGCATTAGCAGACTTGCGTTGAGACTTCTGTAGTCTGGCGCCAATTGCGATCTGCTCAATCTGCTGATTGGACGGCAGGAACGATGAAATCCTCGATCAACGCGACCAATGGAGCGTCGCTGTCCATTTCCGCGGTGAAAACGACGACTAGCTCATGTTCCGGGATGACGAAGATGAGCTGGCCATAGCGGCCTTTCGCTGCGTAGGCGTCCCACTTCGGGTACGTCCACCACTGATAACCGTAGTCGAATGTCCCTCCCGTTTCGATGTGAGGCGTTGTGGACGCCCGCACCCACGCGGCAGGGACGATCTGCTGCCCATCCCACATGCCTTCGTTCAGGTAGAGATAGCCGAACCTTGCCATATCGCGCGGCGTGATCTGCAATCCCCAGCCGCCGATTGCCAGGCCTTTGGCGTCGCGATCCCAGTTGAAGTTCTTTATGCCGAGGGGGGCAAAGAGGCGTTCCTGAGCGAAATCCTGTGTCAAGTCACCGCTGCGCTCGGCGATGATGGCCGACAGCACGTGTGAACACCCGGAGTTGTAGTTGAATTGGCTGCCCGGTTCGGCCACCATCGGCCGGTCGAGCACGAATTGCACCCAATCCCGGCTGGTCCACAACTGCCGGTAGATGGGATCACCTTCTGGCCAATCCAGGCCTGAGGTCATCGTCAGCAGGTGCTCGATGGTCATCGCGGATTTGCGCGTGTCCGGGTTGGCGAAGTCATGTGTAGGGAAACAGGTCAAAACGGATGTATCCACCCCTCCGGGATCGCCTTGCAGGGACCCATCCGCGATAACGATTCCCACCAGAGTGGAAATAAAGCTCTTGGTGCAAGAGTACAGTTCGTGCCGCGTGTTTTGTTCATAAGGTTCATAGTACGCTTCTGCAACGATGTAGCCGTTGCGGACGATGACGATACTGTGCAGCGCCAGATTCCGCTCTTCGATAGCTTCGAACATCTGCTGCAATTTTCCGGGGTCCATGTCCTGGCTCTGCGGGAGCGCCGTGCGCCAGCCTTCAGTGGGCCAGTACAGGCCATCCGCGGTTGTGGTGGACAGTACGGTGGCGGTCAAGGTTTGTATTGCCTGACCGCTGCGGCAGCCCGACAGGAGGATCACAGACAATCCCAGCAAACATAGAGCGGCACTTAGCTTTTTGAACATGATCATATTCTCCTTTCTCGATAGGCGCTTAACCAGTTTCGTTGTACAATGCCGTGAGTTAGTGATAGTCCGTCGCGGTGGCTACTCGACTACTTGACTATCGACGTTATGACTTTTATCTAGGAGGTTCGATGCGCATCAAGTTACCCTCGCTGCACGACTTCAGCCGTGATGCGAGACTCCTGATTGCGGTAACGGGTATTCTGGCGATCAGCTTTTTTGGCATCGTTGCCCTGCTCAGAGTGATCTACGTGCTGCGCCTGGGCTATGGCCCAGAGTACGTCGGCATTTTCAGCGCCACTGGCGCACTGACCTATATGAGTATGGGCATCCCCAGCGGCGCACTCGGCGCGCGCCTGGGTACGCGCAAAGCGATGCTGATTGGCGGGATCATCGTCAGCGTCGGGATGACGCTGCTGCCGATGACTGAATTTGTGCCGCTCGCAGTGCGCGATCTGTGGCCGTTTTTCTCACAGGTTTTCCTCACCATCGGCTGGTCGATGTTCAACGTGAACCTGGTCCCCGCGCTAATGGCCTCGACCAACGAATGGAACCGCAATACCGCTTACGCGCTCAGCAGCGCTTTCCGTGAAACGGGCACACTCGTCGGCACGTTCGTCGGCGGATTGCTGCCGGGGATGTTCGCCGGCCTTTTTGCGCAATCGTTGGATGGCCCTGCGCCCTATCGCTTTTCCTTGTGGGTGGGAGCCGCGCTGGCGACGGTCGCCCTGATTCCGCTGAGCCGGATCAAGAAAGCTGCCGCGCCGCTGACAAAAACTCACGCCGACAAACCGCGCAGCCCGGTGCCCATCCTGCCGATTGCGATGATGTCAATTTACATTTTCATCCGCCACGCGGGGTGGGCCACGTGCCAGAGTTTCTGCAACGCCTATATGGACGCCGATCTGCGGTTGAGCACGTCATCCATCGGGTTGATCACCAGCGTGGTGCAGGTTGCCGCGATCAGCGCCTCATTGTTCACCCCGCGCGTGATGGCCCGCTACAACAACGGCGGAACCTTGCTCATCACCACTGTCGGCGTCGCGCTCAGTCTGCTGCCGATGGGCCTTGTCCCGCATTGGGCTGCCGCCGGTATCGGGCGCATTGGCTTTCAGGTCGCTTCGGCGATGTGGATTCCCGTCCTGCAAGTCTTCCAGATGGAGCTGGTCGACAGCGAGTGGCGGGCGCTGACCTACGGCATCACGTCGATGGCGATGGGCCTCGGCTTCGGGTCGATGAGCCTCGCGAGCGGCTACATCATCGCCGCGATTGGCTACCGCAACGTCTTTTTGCTCGGCGCGGGCCTTGAGCTCGTGGCCGCGGTGGTGTTGTGGGGCGTCCTCAGGAAGCAGGCGCGCCTGAAAGAGCAGGCGCGCCTGAAAGAGGCGCAGCTCAACATTCCAGCAGCTTCTTGAGCGGATTCAACACCGTTTTGCCACCCAATCCCACAATTGCCTGATCCGTCACACCAGCCTCGCGCAAAGGTCGGATCACGTTTTGCATAAGGTCGGGCAGATAGGATTTGAGCAACGCGCACGGGCCAGGTTCCGGTTCGAGCGTCACCGTGCCCAGGCTGGCAGGCAACAAGCACGTCTGCCCTGGGCGCAGCACTTCACGCAGCGTACCCCACACCACCGTCGATGTCCCCTCAATCTGCGAGAGCACGAAGAAGCGTTCACCGTTGCAGTCCAGCTTGTACGGCGTGGTCAGGCTGAGGCGTTCCAACGCGAAGTGAGTACACGCGAATACGAAGGTCCTCATGTTCGCGCCTTCGCGTAGCGGGATCGGCTGCGTTTTGCAGTCGAAACCCTCTTCGATGTGAATGCCCTCCATCATTGCCTGCGCCAACACCTCGCGCTCACATCCTGGCAAGGTTGGCTCTGGCTGGCGCAATCCGATAATCACATCCGAATTCTGCATGATCTCGTAGAAGAGCACGCCACCTTTCGCGTAGTGCATCGTGCCTGCGTAGAGCAGGAACGCATCGCCGGGCTGTACGGAATATGTCATCATTTGCTCGCGGATGGTGCCCGAAAGCAGCGCATCGTGGACGCTAGTCTTGGTCGCGCCAGCGACGTTGCCGCAGCGGATGGTCGCGCCATCGCGGACGTGGAGCATGTACCAGGCCTCAGTTTTCCCAGGGTCTTCCAGGCCTTGTTTCGCTGCCAGTGCATCGTTCTGGTGAACCTGTTCGCCTAGGACGTTAGAGGCGTCGAGGAACTTGATGAGTAACGGAAATCGCGTCCCGCTACGAGCGACAACGTCACGTCCCAGGAAATCGGCACCGTAGTCCTCGATTAGCTCGTGCAGTGTCTTTCCCGCTAACGCACCGTTGATGACGACACTGGACTCGGCTCCCCGGTCGCACACTTCCCACGTCTCGGCGATGCGGTGATCCTGGGGTAAGCCCTCTTTTTCGTACACATCGACGATCCAGCGGTTGCCAAAGGTGTAATTCCGCAAAATCTCTTTGAAACGCAGTGGATACAACATTCATGCCTCCTCAAAACTTGTCAGCAGATTTAGCAGATGGATATATCTTAATCCGTGTTTACAGCTTCAAGGGGATCGTCAGATCCCCGGCTTTGTGCAGGCGTCGGGGATCTGGTGATCTCCCCTGAGCCTCAATCTGGGAAGGAACTTGCGCCTTGCGGTACCTAGCTGCCGGTTTCGGCGTATTCGAACCAGTCGAAGTCGGCGGCGGCATTGCTCGGCTGCCCGTTGCTGCTGGCGTACATACCGAGGTATGCGCCGACAAAGCCGCCCGCGACGGTCGTGCTGAGGATGCGCCCGTCCACGCCTTCGGCGACGGGAAGCCAGGTTTCCGCGGTGGTGGCGGCGTAGAAGTTGTACGCTTGCCCGTATGCCTCCACTTTGAGATAGACGCGCCCGTTCGCGATAGGGCACTCAGCGAGGATCGTTTCCGCGCCTCGCTCGCGCTTGATCAGCCGGACGAGTGTTTTGTCACCAGATACCGCGATCACTACGAAACGGAAGTGGAAGTCGCTGTTCTGGAGCAAGACGATACCCGCTTCTTCGTTGGGTGCGGTGGGGGTGAAGTCCATTGCTGTTCGCGCCATGAAGTTGATGTGCTGCTGCCGCCGTCCCACAAAGCTGGGATTGGCCCATTCGGAGAGCTTTTGCGGGCGCAATCTGAGGCGCAGGCAGCCGGGACGCTCGGTCAGGCTGTAGAAGTCATCGCGCGGCGTGCGCAGGAAGTTCCAGACGTCGTCGAGGCGTTCGCTCTCGAAATTGTCGCAGATAGGGCGCGCGGGCCAGAGATGCTCCGGCAGGTTCGGCAAGGGATACTCGAACTCGATCTTTCCGCTGCCCAGGCTGACGATGGGCCAGCCGTGTTCCCAGATGACCGGCGCCATAAATGTCTCGCGGCCCAGATTGAAGTAGTGGTCTTCGTTCGGGTCGCCCTCGGGGAGGAATGCGCTGCTATCCAGCCGGCGTCCACCGTAGGGCCGCATCGCCAGACAGACCAGCCACCACTCACCGTTCTGCGTCTCGACGATGTCGGCGTGGCCTGTTCCGGTGATAGGGTGATCCTGCCCCAGATGGCGATGCGTGAGGATGGGGTTGCGCGGGTTGTTGACGTAGGGGCCGGTGATGGTCTGGCTGCGCGCAATCGTCACGGCGTGATTGTGGCTCGTGCCACCTTCCGCGATCAGTAGGTAGTACCAGCCGTTGATTTTGTAAAGGTGCGGTGCTTCGGCGTGGATACTATCCTTCATCATTCCGTCATACAGTGCGTATTTTTCCCCAACAAGTTGCATCGTCTGCAAATCCAGCTCTTGCAGCCAGATTTCGCGGTGCCCGTGATACTGCTCGCCCTGCGGCGGAACGCGATTGCCGGTGTACCACACGCGCCCATCGTCGTCGAAGAGCAGTGAGGGATCGATGCCTGGCGCATCTTTCAGCCAGTATGGCTCCGACCATGGCCCAGCCGGGTCGGTCGCTGTGACGATGAAGTTGCCGGATTCCTTTGTCCCGGCGACGAGGGTGTTGATGACGTAGAACATCCCGTCGTGGAAGCGGATCGTCGGTGCGTACAGCCCGCCGGAGGGGCGCACCTCGTCCAGCGGTAGTTGTGAAGGCCGGTCCAGCGCGTGCCCGATCTGCCGCCAGTGCACCAGGTCGCGGCTGTGGAAAATCGGCAGGCCCGGGAAGTATTCGAACGTCGAGTTGACCATGTAGTAGTCTTCGCCAACGCGACAAATCGAAGGATCGGGATAGAACCCGGGGAGAATTGGATTGCGATAAGTTTTCGACATAGGCATCACCTCGTTATGATTAGCGTATACGTGGAGCACGGGGAAGTGTTGGCAGAGTATTACCAACGTCTCGTGCGGAATGAAACCGAAGCAGTTATTCGCTATGCAGTCGTGTTTCGAACAGCACCAGGACCTTCCTGAAATCCCGCAAGGCCGGACGTATGCTGCTATGCAAGATCGCGTAGTCTATCGCCTGGTATAAGTGTACAATGATATTGCGCATCCCGGCAGCTTTTTCTAGTTTCGCGCTTAGGTCTGGTGGGAGAAGTCCGTGCGCATTGGCTTGCTTGAAGGCGTCGCGGTATGAATTTGGCGTAATGCCGTGCTCCGCCAGTTCGTGGAAAAGAATATCACACGTTGTCATCACCAATAGTTCGAACAGGCGCTCGACCGTGTAATGGTGTGCGTGCACGTCATCCAACGAAGCATTCTCGAAGGCCTGAAGATCGTCAAGCAGTTGGCGCAGGTAGGTCAGTTTACGCAACAGCACATCAGGGGGCATTACGCACCTCCGTAGCGAATTCGTGCAAACGTTGGCGCGCCGCGCGTCGAAAGGGCAGGCTGTCATTGTAGGCGTGCCATAATTCCAGGCGTTTTTCATCCCACAAACCAGGATACGCCTCGAAAATGAGGTATCCCTGGCGGGCGATCTCAAATTGTAACACCGGATCTAAATCTGGAGAAACGATGACCAGGCTCATGTCTTGATCGAGCCTGGTTTCTAGTCCAACTACCCACTCCAGGCGCGTTGCCACGGATAAGGTCTGTGCAGGCCATACCGCCAGGTCTACATCGCTATGCGGATGCGTTTGCCCTGTTGCTTGTGAGCCGAACAGCACGCATAAACTGACCGGTTGCTGCTGGCACCACGGAACGACTGCGTTTGCTATGCAACGGATGTTATGTTTCATACTTTCATTGTAGCATGGGAACTTTCGATTGGCTATTCGGCCACCAACCGATTGGTCAATTTCCCCAGCTTCTCCACTTCCACTGTGATCTCATCCCCGGCTTTCATCCACACCTTTTCTTTCATCCCCAGGATGACACCTTCGGGTGTGCCGGTGAGGATGACATCGCCAGGATTGAGGGTCATAACCTGGCTGGCATAGCTGACAATCTGCGCGACGCTGAAGACCATATCGGCAGTGCTGGAATTCTGGCGCAGTTCGCCGTTGAGCCAGCTTTTGGTGGACAGTGTTTGTGGATCGCCGACCTCGTCTGTCGTGACCAGATACGGGCCGAGCGGGCAGAACTTGTCCGATGTTTTGCCGAGCAACCATTGCGTTGTGCGCATCTGCAACTCGCGGGCGCTGACGTCGTTGGCGTTGCAGTAGCCCAGGATGTAGTCCAGTGCAGTGTCCTCGGTAACGTATTTCGCCGTCTTACCGATGACGGCAGCTAATTCGACCTCGTAATCGATCTCGACTACGCCGCGTGGAATGGGGATCGACTCACCGTGGGCGGCGAGGGCATTGTTGAACTTCGAAAAGAACACGGGCACGCTGGGTACTTGCGCGCCGGATTCCGCGGCGTGGCGGCGATAGTTGAGGCCCACGCAGAGGATTTTCTCCGGGAAAGGGACACACGGGCTGTGGACAAGTGTCGCTTCGTCCAACAACCACGCGCCGCTCTCAGGCAGTAAAGCGACGAACGCCTTCAACGCCGGCAGCGCGTCCAATCCCTGTGTGTACAATGCTGCTGGTGTGTCCGGGACGTCGGCTTTTAGTTCCCGCGCCGCTGCTTCGACGTCGATGATGCCCTGGGCTGTCTTGATGCCAAGGGCCAGACCGTCAACCGTTTGAAATACGAGCAAAATCATAGTAATGTCCCCCTTTCACATCCACGCGCGTTTGCGCATCCACAGAAACATCCCCACGGGCAGAAACAGCATCATTGCCATAAGTGCCACAAATGCGCCCTGGCTTGTCCACGTGTTGAGCCGGAAGACCGGCTGGAAGAAATTCATCCCGAAGAAACCCACCAGAAATGAGAGCGGCATGAACATCGTGGTGATGACGGTCAACGTCTTCATCACTTCGTTCATGCGATTGTTGATGACCGACAGGTACGTGTCCAACGCGCCGCCGACCAAATCGCGCAGGCTTTCGCTGATGTCGTACATCCGCACCAGGTGGTCGTACACGTCGCGGAAGAAGACGTTATTTCCGGCAGGAATGACGGCGTAGTCGCCGCGCCCGAGCTTGTTGAGCACCTCGCGCTGCGGGCCGATGATGCGCCGCAGCGTCAACAGCGCGCGCTTGAGGCCGAAGATCTGCTCCAGGACGCTCGGGGCCGGTTTGTCGAACACCTGATCCTCGATTTCGTCAATCGTCACGTCGATGTCTTCGACGACCGGCATATAGTCGGCCACGACCTCGTCGGCAAGTCTGTAGAGCAGGTGCGCGGGGCCGCGTTGCAGATGCCGTTCGTCGCGCTGGCAAAGCTGCCACACGCGCTCTACCGCGTTCAACGGGGTGCTCTGGTGGGTGACGAGATAGTGCGCCCCCAGGAACACGTCCAGTTCCAGCGTGTTGATGTCGTTCTCTTCGGCATCGTAGCTGACGGCGTGCAAGACCAGGTAGAGGTAGTGGCCCCAATCATCCACTTTGGGGACGTGCGACTCTTCCAGCGCATCGTCGATTGCCAGGGGATGAAAACCAAAAATGTCCCGTAATATGGGCGTGCAGACTTCCGCCGGCTCCTTCTGCAGGTCTACCCATACTAAGCCCTTTTCATCCTGCAGGACCGTAGCCAACGTTTCTTGGGGGATGTCATTGCGAACCTCGCCTGCGCCGGTGAAATACAGCGTGCGTATCATCGCTTCTCCCCACCCGGCCCACGATGGTCTTGAAGGCGCACATCGAACGGCGGGACGCCCACGATTTGCACCGTCGCCGAGGCCAGCGCGACGCGGCCTTCGGTTTGCTCGAACGCTTCGAGGATGTGGGTGAACAGCCGGTCCTTGAAACCGCGGCGCTTTTTGTAATCGACTACGTAGCGCACGGTGAACTCCATCCAGTTGTCGTTGGCGACCATCGTGACCACAGGCGCGACGTTTTCTTCCTCGATCAAGTAATGTTCGATGACTTCCTTCCAGGCCTCGCGGGCAACGGGCACGTAGTCTTGAGTGAGTTCGCCGGCGACACGTTCAAGGATTTCGCGCGCTAACCGGTAGTCGCCGCCATACGTCACCGGCACGGTGATCTCATCCCAAAGAAACGGGAAGTGCGCCGAGTAGTTGAATACCGGCTCTTTGAAAATGAAGCTGTTGGCGATGCGCACGATGCGCCCGTTGTAGAGATCCGCGCCGACCCAATTCCCACATTCCATCAGCGTCGTGCGCAGGATGTTGATGTCGATCACGTCGCCTTTGATGCCGCCCAATTGCACGCGGTCCCCCACCTTGTAGAAACTGCTGAAAGAGGCGGCCAGCCATCCCGCGATACTGGCGATGACTTCTTGCAATGCAAAGGCGATTCCGGCGCTGGCAATCCCAAAGGCTACGGTGAAGTTGCCCAGTTGATTGACGAACACGCTCAACAGAAACAGCACGCCGACCACGTAGCCGGTAAAGGTGGTGAGTTTGCGGAATTTGTAGCGTGTCTCAGTTTGCTTGATCTGGGCGCTCAACGTGCGCTGCAGGAAACGGACGATGAGGACGATGATCAGGATGCCGACGATCGCGGTAAAAATCTGTGAGAACAGTTGGCTTTGTAGCCAAGTACTGATTAAATCTGGCATCTACACCCTCCCCTAGAAATTACAAAATCTGAAAATCAACAAATCACAAATTTCAAATCACTTCCAGCGTATCTCGATCCGGCAATTGTGGGAACGGCGCGGTCGGCAAGGTCTGGTACCAGTAGGCGACTGAAGCGATGTCATCTTGCAAAGGGAGATAGCGACGGTAACTACGCCAGCCGAGCGCTTGAATGGTCACGCGCAAGTCCTGCCGGAAGCGCACCGGATCGACGATGTGCCAGCGGTACAGGCCAAAGCGCTGCTGCGAGCGATAGACGCCGTCGGGTTTGATGACTTGGTGCAGCCCGGCGTAGGGTGTGGTGAAGGGCTGGTACTCGCGCGTCGCCGGGTTCTCGAAGTTGTACGAGCCGCAGAAGTAGTCCTCCGTTCCCGTCCCACAGATCGTGGGGAAGGTCGTATCGCCGTCCATGAAGAACTTGATTTCGCCCTCGCCCCACCAGCCGGTGTTGTTGACGCCCCACGCCATATACGTGCCGACGTAATGCCCTTGTCCCTGCACGCCATCGAGGATTGTGAAAACCTCTTTGTAGGGTAGGGGGTTGGTGCGGCGGAACTGCGCGTGGAAGTAGCCCACATCTTCCGGCACGTCGGTGAGGGTGTAGTTGATCTGGTAGTAGAGGGTCATCCGGTCCTCGGCGATGTTCTCCATGGTGATGCGACAGCGTTTGTGGAACGGCATCTCCCAGTAACAGTTGAAGGCGCTGCCAGGATTGACGCACACCGCCAGCGACGACAGTTGCGCGTACTGGCCCCAGCCCATCGCGAAGAAGTCGCCTACCGGGCACTCCACCGACGGCTGCTCTTGATCGTCCCAGTAGATGCGCAGGATGCTGTAGCGCCAGTTGCCCGTCGGCGTCATCCAGATTTGCTGGATCGCGCCGGGGCCGTCGATATCGGCCAGGGTAAAGGTTTGGCCGGGATCGATGCCCACCGAGGGCGAAATCTTCCAGCCCTGGCCCAGGTCACGGGCGCATCCCGCGCCGGTCCCTTCGATGGCCATGCCCGCTTTGCCTTTCTCGCCGGTGAAGTTCTCCGGGCTGATCGAGCGCGATTGCGCGTTCGACAGGCGGGCGAGATTGCCGATGTGCAAGCCTAAACCGTTGAATCTGTT
>JAFGSL010000377.1 GCA_016934645.1 Anaerolineae bacterium | reverse complement strand
TCCGGCCCATTGCGATCTACTGAGTATGATTCAGCCACAGCTTGAGAACAAAGTCATCCTGATTACCGGCGCGAATCACGGCATCGGCGCGGCGACGGCGCGGGCATTGGCGGCGCAAGGGGCGAAGGTGTTTATTACCTTTTACCGCGTCCCGTGTCGCTACTCGGAACAGGAGTTGGCGCAGGCGCTCGACGCCGGGATTGGCGGGGATGTCCTGTACTGCGCGATCCAGCAGCGGACCGCCGATGCGCTCGTTTGGGAGATCACAGCGCAGGGCGGGACCGCTGTGGCGTATGAAGCTGACCTTGCCGATCCCGACAACATCCCGCTGCTCTTCGACCGCTGCGAGGCGGAACTCGGCCCGGTGGATGTGCTCGTCAACAACCACACCTACTGCGTCCTCGAAACCTTCGACCCGGCCCGCGTCACGGATGAAGAGAGCGGCGTCCGTTTGCTCACCGCGCCCGTCATCGACGCGCACTTCGCGGTCAATGCACGCGCCTATGCCCTGCTGATGGCCGAGTACGTCCGGCGCTACCTGCGGCGAAATGCGCGTTCGGGTCGCATCATCAACCTGAGCACCGACGCCGCGCACGCCCACGAGGGCAACGTCAGCTACGCCGCCAGCAAGCACGCGATCGAATCGTACAGCCGTTCGGCGGCGTCGGAACTGGGGACGTACGGCATCACCGTCAACATCGTCGCCCCCGGTCCGATCCAAACCGGCTACATCACACCGGAGTCGCAAGCGGATATTGCCGCCGGAACCCCGCTTGGCCGCGTCGGTAAACCCGAAGATGTGGCGGACGTCATCGTTTTCCTCGCCTCCGAGCAGGCGCGATGGATGACGGGGCAGTTGCTTTACGTGGGCGGTGGATGGAGGATGGGGCAGTGAGAATAATGTATTTTGAAAAAGAGGATGTTTTACATTTAAGTATTTCGGATGAACCCGAAATGGGCAGTGTTGAGGTAGGGCCTAATATCACTGTAGAATTAAATGCCAGGGGGGAAATCATTGGTGTCGAAATTCTGGCGGCCAGTCATTTCATTCGAGATTCGATTATGGAATCCGTGCAGGCCAAAGTTCTGCGCATCTCCGAATTGCAACCGGCTTGATCGTCTATGAATATCGGCATTATCGTTTACTCCCTCAGCGGTCACACTTTAACGGTGGCGACACGCCTGAAAGAAATACTGTCCGCGGATGGACACGAAGTGACCCTGGAACGGGTGGAAACCGTCGGACCGGCGAAACCGCAGTTTGAGAACGCCGAACTCAAGACCAAACCCGTGGCCGCTGCCTACGACGCGCTGGTGTTTGCCTGTCCCGTGCGCGGAGGCACGATCCCCTCGCCTATGAAGCGCTATCTGGAGCAACTCCCATCATTGCAGGGGAAGCAGGTGGCGTGCCTGGTCACGCATTTCTTCCAACGGGAGTGGGGGGCCAACCAGGTGCTCGCGGCGATGCAGACGCTTTGCGAATCCAAAGGCGCGACCGTCCGTGGCGTGGGCGAAGTGCGGTGGTTCAGCCTGCATCGCAAGCAGCAGATTGCGGAGGTGGTGGAGGAGTTGGGCAGGTTGTTTTGAGTTGTGGTTGTTATGTTTGCATTTCAGCAACAAACTTCAAGGAGTGTGAAATGGATGTAATAGGTGTTTTGATTCTTGCAGTTAGTTTTCTTCTATTGGCAGCAGGATACTTTATGTCCATCTATTCTGGAATTCGTCATGGTTCTTCGTGGGGGCTTATAATGATTTTTTTGCCGCCAATTGCACAAATTGCCTTTATTCTCAGACACCAATTGGAGGCAAAACGGTGGCGCAAACTGTTTGTCTATAGCCTTATCGCCTTTATAGCTGGAATCATTATGATTAACTATCCTGATTCGGGCTTTTTACTAATTCCTATTGGGATAGGGGTTGTAGTGTATAAGTTGAAATTTAAATCGAAGCCGTTACCTGGTTTTGGTTGGTTATCCGGATTTGGAGACAGTACAATTAATCACGAGGGAATAGAGTTTGATCCTAATAGATACTATGAACTTGCCAAGCGAGGTGTGCAGTTTTTCTCAAATTGGCAAGGGACAACCAGAGTAAGTCTTGCACAAAAAGCTTTCTCGAATCCAATGGTGGTCCACGATATCAAACAATTCGACAGCAAGCATTTTTCTGGAATGCTAGCCTCATCTGAAGGGAAGCCGAATTGGGCAGACGAGCGTATTCAGCTTTTCTTGGATGTTATGCGAAAAAAATATAATCTGAATGATCGAACAATTATTGCACTGCTCGTGTACGTAAATGAGGAAATGAACTATCAGAGTTACGCTAGTAATTTTCAAGGGATTGATCCCTCAGATTACACAGGGTTAATGCGAGAGATTGTTTTATATGATATTTACTCTGAACAAGATCCGAACTTTCGTCATGTGCGGCGTCTGATGGATGAGCTAGGTATTTCGCAAAAACAGGCAAGACGAGTAGAAATTCAGTATGGAGTGATCAAGAAAGAATTGAAAGTATCTCATTTTGCCAAATCGTTGGATGAAGATGATGATACACCATATATGGGAGTGGAGAAACAAATCAAGAGTGAAATTCAATTAGCGGCTATTAATGCTAGAATCGGGGCTTTACTGGATATCTCGCCAACAAATTATCATATAGTAGGACGAGATTATAGCCGTGACTCTAGGATCGACAATTTCTACCGGCAACATTTCTCTTATGTTCTATCCCGCGCGTTCAATGGGCATTGTTGCAAATGCGGCGAGGGGATGGGACAACTTGAGTTTGACCACTTTTGGCTGCCAAAATCAAGTGGTGGCAATTTTCTTATGCGTTCAAAAAGCTCCGGCTTGTATGTAAACAATTGCATTCCACTATGCAGATCGTGCAATTCAAGCAAAGGCTACCGTGATTTTCGAGAATTCTTCACGGAAGAAGAAATAGAAGACATAGTGAAGCGGAGTCAATCGATTGAAACCTATATTAATCAACATATGATGGATTTTGTTGATCCTGATTTTCCAAATAGGGCATATTGAAGGTTAAAAAGTCCGAATGCTTGATCAGATTGGGGGGTGCTTGCAACGTGCCCGTCGCGCCACTAAATCTTGTCGTTAGCCTGTCAAGTGCGTAATCTGCAATACTACTGAGGAGGAGTCTATGCCCGACATAATTACGGAAGCCCTACTAGAGATGCACTTTCACCGGGCAATAGTGGAACACTTCTCCAAAGTTTACGGTGCTAATTTTCTACGGTTACTTAAGCCTTCGTCGCAAAAGGAAGTATGGGTTGGCTTTGACCAAGGGTGGATTTGTACCCCACTAACAACTGAACAGTTTTTTGCGGAACTTTCTCAGGCAATACAGTCTTCAGCCCAAAACGTAGCGCGCTTTTATCTTGGTTACTTCCTGCAATTCAAAACTGTGCAAAAAATTACACGAAAAAGTGCTTTGATGCCTGAAAGATATATAACCCCCTATTTCCGTAGCGAGTTATCCGTAAAACCTAACCCAACGACAAGATTATCTCAACACGAAACACTACTACGCTTGAACGAAATCCATTCCACCAATGTATGTTATGCTTGCGCGATGCTGTTTGATTTGGATGAAATATATGTCGCCCCGAATGTCAACCGTTTGCGATGTGTAGATATATCTTCATCACCTAGAGGATGGGCGACTAATGAAAGGCACTTTATCACGTTTCAGTGTGAGGATGACCCTACACCATTCTGGTGCAGCCAGCCTATGCCGGCAGTTGCCTTAAGTTTTGATGAGTGGGCATCACCAGAGTCGAAAATTGGCCCGAAAAAGCTGACTGCTGAAGATGTGATACGGTTTATGAAAGATTCTGCCCAAATGTTGAACGCTCAAAATGAAAGAGAAAAGCAATTACCTTTGCTATCAGAGGCAACTAGAGATTCTTTAGGATTATTACCAGAGAGTCTTACCATCTTAGAATTTAAGAAGGAACTGGTAGGAGGATAACCTATGCTCGCAGCCGTGCTCAGGGATTTCAGCCCTCTTGTTTTGGAAGCGGCAGCTTAAGCCCGCCCATTCATGCCTGGAAGTCTTGACAGTCTGATGAAAAGAGCTACTCTACCCGTCGTTGCCCATGTCTTTCTGCTGCGTTCCGACGCGGTTCTCTTGCTGAGACGCGCGAACACCGGCTTTGAAGACGGGAACTACGGCCCGGTTGGCGGGCATCTTGAGGGGGGTGAGTCCATCAAACAGGCGGCCATCCGCGAATGTTCGGAAGAGATAGGCGTGGACATCGATCCGGCCGACCTTAAGATTGTTGGCGTCAGCCATTACAGCTCTCCCAAAAGTGAAGGGATAGACTTCTTTTTGAGTGCCAGCCTGTGGAGAGGCGAGCCGTACCCACGCGCCGAATGTGATGATCTGCAATGGTGCCCGTTCGACGCCCTTCCAGAAAACACCATCCTGTTCGTCCGCCGGGCTATAGAGCATCATCTACGGTCGGGAGTGTGGTTTGATGAGATCGGATGGGAGGAGTAGACCGTGCGCCTTTATCTGGATACATTGGGCGCGGATGCCATTCATGCTAAAACTGAAGCCTTGGACGGTTGGAGAAGTCAAGAGCAATGCTGTGAAAGTAAGAAAACTTGCGTTATACTTGTAAATGGAGGTGAGTCACATGACACTTCAAGAGATTCTCGCGGATATTCATGCGTTGGAAGAAGAAATATTGGATTTTGAACGCAAGTACGGCTTACGTTCTGAGACATTCTATGCTGCCTATATGAGCGGTGAAGAGCCTGAAGATGATAATTGGGTGTTAGACTTTGGTGAATGGGCTAGCATTTACCGGACCTGGTTGGCGCGTCAGGCCGAATACCGCAATGAAGTTCAACGCTTACAACGGAATGCACCCAGTTTGGCGGGGTTGGTGCGAGTTGCGGCATGAACAATCCATTGCGTACGCCTGAAGACTACGAGTTATTCCTGTATACACTGTCGGAGCAGTTTCCAGCAATTCACCGTTCGACGATGAGGTTTATCCGTCGGGGAAGTTCTCTGGCGCGAGTGGCAGGAGAGCTATACTTTGACCAGGACATCCGGTTGGTTGTGCGTGAACGAGTTCTGTATCATCGTTTGCCGATGCTGATAGAGTGGTATGGTTACGAAGTGTGGCGAGGCGCAGAGAAGTTGTATTGGTATGATTCGCAACCACATCCTGATGAACCGCTTCTGCAAAGCAGTCATCCTCATCACAAACATATTCCACCCGACATCAAACACCATCGTGTTCCGGCAGCGGAGATGAGTTTCATTCGGCCAAATCTACCCGTGCTAATTCGGGAAATTGAAGAGCTTCTCGAAGGGGCTTGAAAAAGTCAGGAGGATTTTTGACCCAATCCAATGAATCCCCACCTCTCTTCATACAAAACCTGACCTTCCAATACCGGACGCGCGAGCAACCGGCGATTGTGGATGTGTCGTTCACGCTGCACGCGGGCGAGTTGCTGCTCGTGGCCGGGTCCAGCGGCTGCGGCAAGACGACGCTCATTCGCTGCATCAACGGCCTGATTCCCCGAAGTTACAAGGGCGACCTGAATGGCAGCGTGTCACTCCACGGGCAGGATGTTGCCGACATGCCGTTGTCGCGCATCTCCCAGATCGTCGGCACGGTGCTGCAAGACCCGGAACGGCAAATCCTGGGGGCGCACGTCTTCACCGAGGTCGCTTTCGGTTTGGAGAACCTGGGACTGCCGCGTGACGAAATCCGGCAGCGGGTGGACGAGACGCTTGAGTACCTGGGCATTGCCCACTTGCGCAACCGCGAGACCTTCTACCTCTCCGGCGGCGAGAAACAGAAGGTGAGCCTCGCTGGGGTTTTGGCGATGCGCCCGGATATCCTCTTGCTGGATGAGCCGTTGGCCAGCCTCGATCCGGCGAGCGCGCAGGAGGCGCTGGCGCTCTTTCGCCGTCTGGCCGACGAGGGGGTCAGCATCCTCCTGATCGAACACCGGGTCGAGGATGCGTTGGGCATCCGCCCCGACCGGGTGCTCTTTATGCAGGATGCCAGGATTACTCACGCCGGCCCGTTGGACGAGGTGATGGGGCTGATGGATTACCGTCAGGTCAAGCTGCCCGCGCCCATCGTTATGGAACGCGCGGCCAAGGTTCCGCTTCCTGCCTTCGAACCGGCGATCAAGTCAAACGGTCGCGATCCGCTGGTAACGTTCGAGGATGTCACGTTCGCTTACGAGAGCAGCCCGGAGGTCATTCACGGCGTGAACCTGACCTTGCGTCAGGGCGATATCACGGCGATCCTTGGCCCTAACGGCGCCGGGAAGACGACGCTGGTGAAACACGCCATCGGGCTGCTGAAACCTAGCCAAGGCCGTGTGCTGGTTCAAGGGACCGATACCCGGAAAATGAGCGTTGCCCAGATCGCTCACACGTTGGGCTACGTCTTTCAAAGCCCCAGTCACATGCTCTTCGCGCCGACCGTGCGCGAAGAGCTGGCCTTTGGCCCGAAAAACCTGGGCTTCAGCAAGGAAGCCATCGAGGCGGGCGTCGACGAGGCGTTGGATGCCGTCAACGTGCGCGGACTGGGGGATTATCCGCCGCTTTCGCTCTCCTTCGGGCAGCAGAAGCGGGTCAGCATCGCGGCGGTTTTGGCGATGCGCTCTAAAATCCTGGTGATGGACGAACCGACCGCCGGGCAGGACTACTGGAATTATATGGCCTTTATGAATTCCATCCTGCAGACGCCGGGATTTGCGGCCATCCTCTTCATCACCCACGATCTCGATCTGGCGATTTGCTACGCCAACAGGGTCGTGCTGATGCATGGGGGGCAAATCGTCGGCGATGGCGCGCCGTCCGAAGTTCTGACCGATATTGACTTATTAGAGCGCTGCCGGTTGGTGCCGACGTCGCTGTTGAAGGCGAATTTGGAGCATCTGCCGGAGACGGGACGTTTTATGTCGGCTGAAGCATTGGCGCATGCAATTACAGAAAATAAACCCTAAAGGTCTTCAAGACCTTTAGGGTTTGACGCAATGTGTGTTGTGCGTGCAGCGGACGTGCCGGGGGAGGGACGTGTTCTGCTGTTCGATCATTGAAGGTATCGTACTTTAGTATTTCTCACGAAAGGAGATGAACGTATGGCTGAACAACTTAAAACCAATCGCGCGGTCACCTGGCTCGTTGTGTTAGCCGCCTTTGTGGTGGTGCTGGCACTCGCCAGTATCCTCACCGGCGGCGACAAGATTCGCGGCGTAGCCCCGATCGGGGTCACCGCTCTCGGTCTCGTCGGCGTTTTCGCCGTTTACCTTGCCACGGCCAAGAGCGATGCCTGGCAGGTCGGGACCCGGCAAGTCGTCTATATGGCCATCGGCGCGGCGCTCTACGGCGTCTTCAACTACATCTTCAACACGATCCCGATGCCGTCCGTCAGCCAGGTCTCGCTGCGGCCCTCGATCTGCATCCCCGTTTTCTTCGGCTACGTCTTCGGTCCCGTTGTCGGTTTCTTCACCGGGGCCGTGGGCAACATCCTCGGTGACTTCATCACCGGCTGGGGCGTGTATCCGGCATGGGATCTCGGCAATGGCTTGATGGGACTTGTTCCTGGATTGGTGATGCTCTTCGCCGACAAGAAGCGTAGCCTCAACTTCCTGACCATTTTGGTCGGTGTGTTGATGCTCATCGCCGTAGTTATAATCTTCATCAATCCGGAAGTGCCCGGCCCGTGGACCGGCGAGATCGAGGACTTTTCCTTCTGGGCCTGGGCTTTCCTCATCGGTGGCGCGGTGGTGATCGCCGGACGGTTTATCCTGGAGCGATTCAGCGTAGACCTGGCAGCGGTCAACCTATGGGGTACGTTGGGCATCATCATCGGCATCGGGTTCGCCGCCCTCGCCGACATCTGGGTCAACGGCTACAGTTTTGCGACGGCCATCATCGGCGAGTTCGCTCCGGCAGCCGGCCCCAACATCCTCAACTCGATGATCCTGACGCCGATTTTGTTGGCCGCTTATGAGGCTGTACAAGGCCGGATTGGCCGGTGATGTGAAATGCCGGCCACGAATGTCAGCACGAATAAACGAATAGGCGTCTTCGCTTGTGCGGATTTGCGTTTAGCGGACGGTTTGAATTCTTTTATTCGTTTCGTAATTCGTGGTCGGCAAACTAATCTTTCAAGGGGAATGAAATGCTGATCGCCTGGCGTTATCGTGAACGGAACACCATCATCCAGCGTCTGGATCCACGGGCGCGAATCATCTTTATGCTGACGATGTTGTTCTCCATCATCCAGTTCTGGGATTTGCGCATCTTGCTCGTCTTCCTGGGCATCGCTCTGCTCCAGTTCTTTTTGGCGAAGCTCACCTGGCGCGAGACACGCCGGGCGTGGATTTTGATCAGCATCATCATTCTCATTATGACGACCCTGACGTTTTTTACCGGGAGAGGCGGCATCCAGTATGCCTACACCGAAGAACATCTTATCAAGCAGCTTGGGCCTCTTTCCCTCCCCATCGTCGGGTGGCAGATTTCTGTCGATATCTCTGTCGAAAAGATTATCTTTGCCGTAAGCCAGCTCGTGCGGATGTATGCCATCACCGTGATGGCGATTACGATTCCCTACACGGTGGATCCAAGCCTTTACGGCGTCACGTTCCGCGGGCTGGGGCTGCCGGATAAATTCGCGTATGCGATGGACCTGGCGTTTCGTTTCGTGCCCACGCTGGCGCGCGACTTCACGGTGACGATGGACGCCCAGCGCGCGCGCGGCTACGAGGTTGAAAAGCTCTCCGGCGGTGTCATCGCCCAGATCCGCAAGCTGGCACCGCTGCTGGTGCCGGTGACCATCAACGCGATCGTCGGCGCCGAGGACATCATCGACGCGATGGATCTGCGAGCCTTTGGGGTGCGGCCCCGCACGTGGGTTCACAAACTCGCTTATGTTCGTGCCGATAAGGTGTTGATCGCCCTTGGCGTGTTGATGTTCGTGACTTCGACAATCCTGGGTTTTATGGGGATTGGCAATATGTGGATACCGGACTGGGCTTTGGCCTGGGCACAATGAGACAAGAGGCAGGACGCAGGAAGAAAATCATTCAATATGGATGAACAGGATAGACAGGATTTTAAGCGACATCCTGTTCATCCTGTATATCCATATTTTCAAGAGAAAGGAAAGTGATGATGGACATTAAAGCGATTGAAGGGTTATTGGGCGACGATGCCGAGTCGCTGCTCGGTCACGTGTGCAAGACGGTGTCCAAGGAGCAGTTACATTTACCCGGCCCGGACTTTCTCGACCGGGTCGTCGCGCTGAGTGACCGTTCCCCGCGCGTGCTGCGCAGTATGGCGGCGCTGTTCGGTCACGGGCGGCTGTCAGGCACGGGCTATCTCTCGATTCTGCCGGTCGATCAGGGCATCGAGCACTCTGCCGGCGCGTCGTTTGCGCCAAACCCGCTCTACTTCGATCCGGAAAACATCGTCGAACTGGCGATTGAGGGCGGGTGTAACGGGGTGGCGTCCACGTTGGGCGTATTGGGCGCGGTCGCGCGCAAGTACGCGCACAAAATCCCCTTCATCCTCAAATTCAATCACAACGAACTGCTCACCTATCCGAACAAGTTCGACCAGGTCTTCTTCGCGCAAATCGAGCAGGCCTGGGATATGGGCGCCGTCGCCGTCGGCGCGACGATCTACTTCGGCTCGGAAGAATCCACTCGCCAGATCGTCGAGGTGAGCGCGGCGTTCAAACGCGCGCACGAGTTGGGCATGGCGACGGTGTTGTGGTGCTACTTGCGGAACTCGGCGTTCAAGGTGGGCGGTGTGGACTACCATCTCAGCGCCGACCTGACGGGGCAGGCCAACCATCTCGGCGTGACCATCGAGGCGGACATTGTCAAGCAGAAGCTGGCGGAGAACAACGGCGGGTACAAGGCGCTCAACATGGGCGATTCCAGCTACGGCAAGCTCGACGAGCGGATGTACACCGAATTGTGTACCGATCATCCCATCGACCTGTGCCGCTACCAGGTGGTGAACTGTTACATGGGACGCGCCGGTCTGATCAACTCCGGCGGCGCGTCGGGCAAGAACGACCTGGCGCAGGCTGTGAAAACCGCCGTCATCAACAAGCGCGCGGGAGGTACGGGCCTTATCAGCGGGCGCAAGGCTTTCCAGAAGCCGATGGCCGACGGCGTGGCGTTGTTGAATGCAATTCAGGATGTGTATTTGTGTGAAGATGTAACGGTGGCATAGGACTTTACGGCTACAGCTTTCAGACCCAGATAATGATGCTCAGAGGGGATCGCCAGATCCCCGACTCCTGCACATAGCCGGGGATCTGGCGATCCCCTTGAAGCTGTAAACTAGGGAGGGATTTATGTTGTGCTGTACTAGGTTCAATACCAGCAGCGGACACAGAGGTCTCCCTCTGTGTCCGCTGTGTTGTGAAATCTATTCGCGGACTTCCCGGTACAATGCTTGCATCTCTTCGCTCGTCTCCAAAAGGTCCTCGAGCTTACCCTCCGCTTCGATTTTGCCGTCCTTGAGAACGATGATGTGATCGGCACGCCGCAACGCCGGACGGCGATGCGAGACGACGAGACACGTTGCATCGCGCTGTTCGAAGACACGCTCCCATAGCGTGAGTTCGGTTTCCACGTCGAGCGCGCTGGAAAGGTCGTCGAAAACAAGCAGTTCCGGGTCGCGTACAAACATCCGCGCCGCTGCCGTTCGCTGGCGCTGCCCGCCGGAGATTTTGACGCCTTTCGTCCCGAGCATCGTGTCGAGTCCGTGCTCCAAGTCCGCCAGATCGTCCTCCATCACCGCCAGCCGGATCGCCTCCTGGATGTCGATCTTGTCTTCCGGCAAACCCATCAGGATGTTATCCTTCAGCGACTCGCTGAACAAAAGCGGGACCTGCGAGGTATAGGCGCTGCGTGGCGGCACGAAGAACGTCGCCGGGTCTTCGATCAGGACGCCGTTCCAGTAAATCTCACCGGTATCCTTGGGTAGTAGACCCAGCAACGCGCGCAGCAGCGTCGTCTTCCCCGAACCAACGCGTCCCGTGATGACGACGAAATTGCCGCGATCGACCGACAGATGGATGTTCTCAACGCCACGCCCGGTATCGGGATACTTGTAGGTCAAGTCCACCGCTGTGAGCAGTTCCAGGCGGTGCGCATCCGTCTTGGCGACGTAGGGAATATCAGGCAGATCGCCCGACATGTACACCGGTCCGTGGGCAACCAGGACCTCCGGTGATTCGCCTTGTAGCAACCTGACCATCCGCCCCAGTGAGACGCCGATTTGTTTGTACCACGCCCAGAACCCACCGAGCATGCCGGTGAAGTCGGTGACGAATCCCAGGTAGAAGGTGAAGAGCGCGAAATCGCCCACGGTGAACGTGCCCGCGCGGATGGCTTGACCGGAAAGCAGCAAGATTGCGCCGGTTCCCAGGTTGACGGCATTCCAGAAGACCGAGTTGAACAACTCGCGGAAGAGCCGGTCGCGCAGCGCGGCCTTGCGGCGCACCTCGTTCAGTTCGCGGAGGTGATGGAGCATCCGCTGTTCCGCCGTTGCCACCTTCACGGCCTGTGCTGCGCCGAACAACTCACCGACGAAGTCGCTGATCCGCCCAGTGGCCTTGCGCAGCGCCTTGCGGTAAGCCTCGATGCGCTTGATCGCCAGGTTCGCAAACACCGTGACGATGACCAGCGGCAAAAAGACGATCGTCGTGATGCGGGCGTTCACCTGCATCATCACCGTCAGCGCGATGATGGCGAACACGCCGAAGGAGAAGGGGAAAACCAGCTCGACGATGAAGCCGGAAAACTCATCCACATCGCCGCGGAAGCGGCTGATGGCCTCGCCGGGAGAATCGGGGACGGCGCGCGCGCCGGGACGATCCAGGATACTGCTGAACAAGTTCTTGCGCAGCAACGCGCCATACGTGAAGCGGTTGAAGACGTGCAGGCTGATGTCGGCGAAGATAAAGGCAGCCCGTGCCAGCGCAACGCCCACGACCAACGCGCTCAAGGCATACGGACTCAGAGTCACCGGCGCGTCGCCGGTCAGACTGTTGAAGAAAGCACGGGTGAGCAACCCGGTCGCCTGAAAGCCCACCGCAAAGACCATTAAGTTCACCGCGACCAGCAGCAAGAACCACCAGGGCCGCAGCGTCATCAACTTGAACAGATATTTCCAGGTCGGCAGCTTGGGGAGATCATCCTCGCTGTCTGGTTTAGGGTTTAGGGTTTTGGGTTTTGCGTTGGGGGTCGCGGCCAATTCCTGATTCTTGCCTGTTTCAGAATTGTTGTTCCCATCTGCTGGCTTTGTCTCCACATTCTCTGATTCGCTGATTTGCTGATTCGCTGATTCGTTCATACGAGCACCTCCTCCATCCCCGCTTGCAGCAGGCTGTAGAAGCGCGACTCCGGGTCAACGGCGAGTTCTGCGCGCGGGCCGTACTCGCGGATGTGACCCCCCTCGAGAATCATGATCTGATCGGCGCGCTGTACCGTGCCCAACCGGTGCGCGATGATGATCGCCGTGCGATTCTGTACCAGCCGGTCTACCGCGCGCTCGATCAGATGCTCGGTCGCCGGATCGAGGCGCGACGAAGCTTCATCGAGGATGACCAGACCAGGGTCCTTGAGGAAGATGCGTGTGAAGGCCAGCAACTGCTGCTCCCCGGCAGATAAGCCGCCGCCGCCCGATTCCAGTTCGGTGTCCAGGCCATCGGACAGGGATTCATACCACGTGCTCAGGCCCAGATCGTAGATGACGCGCAGGATGTGCTCATCGGGAATCGTTGTGTCGAAGAACGTCAGATTGTCGCGCACGGTGGCGTGGAAAAGCTGGATGTTCTGCGTCACCATGCCCACGCGCTCTCGCAGCTCCGGCACCGCGACGTCGCGGATATCCACGGCTGTGCCGTTGCTCCCCAGGCGGATTGTCCCCGCGTCGAGATCGTAGAGGCGGAAGACGAGCCGCGTCAACGTCGTCTTGCCACTGCCGGTGCGTCCCAGCAACCCCAACACCGTGCCCGGCGGCAGCGAGAACGAGATGTCGTGCAAGACGAGTTCTTTTTCGGTGGACTCGGTGGTTGGGTGGCTCGGTGGTTGGGTCGTTGGCTTCGCCTCCTGCTTCTTGCTTCCTGCATCTTGCTTCTTGTCCTCTTCCTCCTCCTTTTTGAATGGCTCCGCGTCATCATAACCAAAAGACACGTTTTGGAACTCTATAGCCAATGGTCCACTCACGATGTGCGTATCCAGCGTGGAGGCATCAACCCTCTCCGGTATTTTGCCCGCAGTACCCAACAATTCCCGGATACGGCTGATACTGGCTCCAGCCTGTTGCAGGCTTTGCATCTGCCGGGTGATACGGTTGATGGGCATCATCAGCATATTGCTGTAGTAGAAGATGATGTAGACCGTGCCGATGGTAATCGTGCCCAGGCGGAAGAGATAGGCGCTCATTGCAAACGCGACGGCATTGCTGACCGCGAACAGGAACTCGATGAGGTTGAGCATGATGTTGAACATCAGCACGGCTTTCAGCGTTTTCTGCATCAGCGTGCGCATCAGGATGAAGAAGCGACGCATCACGTAGGGTTTGGCTCCGGAAGAACGAATGTCCTCCGTTCCCGCGAGACGCTCCTCCAGGAACCCGAACTGTTCGGCGCTGGCCTCACGCTCGGCCTTCCAGTGCGGCGCGGCGATGTCGCGCATTCGCCACAGCAGCGCCAACGCGATCGCCGCAAACACGCTTAGGGCGACGCCTACACGCCAGTCCTCGCGGAAGAGGAAGAACAGCACACCGACCAGCAGCAGCGCGTTGCCGAAAACCTGGATCACAAACTGCGAGAAGAAGTTGGAGAGCGCGTTGATGTCGCCCTCGATGCGCTCGATCATCTCGCCCGGCGTGTGCGCGTTGTGGAACGACATATCGAGATACAGGCAGTGTTCAGCAACGTCGGCGCGGAGTGCGTTGGTCGTCGTCCAGCCCACGTTCTCGCCGACGTAGGTCGATAGGACGGAGACGATCTGCTGTGCCAGGGCCACGCCCATGAAGAGCACGGCTGACTTCCACAGCGTATCGACCGCGCCGCCGGACTTCGCCGAGTCGATGAAATTTCGCATAATCTGCGGGTTGACCAGTTGCAAGCCGATATTGCTCAGCAACAACACGGCCAGTGACACCGCCAGCGGCCATTGCGGCCTGAGATAGTTGACCAACAAATTCCAGTACTGTTTGAGCGGTATTTTTGCCAATGCCTCCTCCTTCAAAAAGTGAATAGGAACTGGTAATCAGGGATTGGGGATCACCCGAATTGCGAATCGGGCGATCCCACAATCCATTTACGCGCTTTCACCCATTATCTTATGATTTTACGAAGCGGAATGTGACAAGTGAGAGCTAGGCCTCTCCGTTTCCATGCCATAGGTAACGCATCTCTTCACTCGTTACAAGAAGTTCGTCGAGCGTGCCTTCGGCTTCGATCTGGCCATCCTTGAGCACGATGATGTGATCGGCGCGACGGAGCGCAGGCTTGCGATGCGAGACGACGAGACACGTTGCGTCGTTTCGCTCAAAAACTCGCTCCCAGAGCAGTTTCTCCGTCTCCACATCTAGCGCGCTGGACAGATCGTCGAAGACCAGCAGTTCCGGGTCGCGCACGAACATCCGCGCCGCCGCCGTCCGCTGTGCTTGCCCCCCGGACAGGCGTACCCCGCGCGGGCCGACGAGTGTGTCCAGTCCATTCGCTAGCGTGGGGATATCTTCTTCCAGGACGGCTGCCCGTAATGCGGCTTCTAGGTTTACCATATCTTCAGGAAGTCCCATTAGCACGTTTTCGCGCAGTGTCTCGCTGAACAGCACCGGTGCCTGTGGCGTGTATGCCATACGCGGCGGCACGAAAAACGTCGCCGGATCGTCAACCTGGGTGCCGTTCCAGCAGATCTCGCCCGCTTGCTTAGGAAGCAGGCCGAGGATTGCCCGCAGTAGCGTTGTCTTCCCCGATCCTACCCGCCCGGTGATGACGGTGAAGCTTCCCCGTCGCAGCGTCAGGTCGATGTCGTGGATGCCGCGCCGTACGGCGTTGTCCGTATCAGGGTAGTCATACGATAGTCCTTCCACGCGCAAGGCATCCAGGTGATGCGCTTTGCTTCTGGGAACGAACGGGACTTCGGGCAGCGCGCCGCGCAGGTAGACCGGATGGTGCTCGACCAACGCCGTCGGTGGCGCACCCGGCTGCAGCGCGAGCAGCCGGTCAATTGACACGGCTTGCGTCTGGTAATCCGAGAAGAAGCTGCCCAGGTTCGCCGGGAATTCGATGATCGAGGTAAGATAGGTCACGAAGAGCATGAACTCACCGACCGTGAATGGATTCACCGGATCGCGCATCGCCTGCGCCGCGAGCAGCAGCATCAGCCCCAGCCCCAGGTCGGTGATGTTGCTAAAGGCCCAGTTGATCAGCGCCAGGAAGAGGCTAAACTTCACCTCTGCCTTGCGCCGCGATTCGTTCAGGTCGTGTAGGTGCTTGGCGATGTCGTCTTCGGCGTCGGCGACTTTCACCGCCTGCACTGCGTCAAGCACCTCACCGAGGAAACCGGTGACCGCACTCGTTGTGTCACGCCGGGCGTGGCCATAACGTAGCACGCGCGCCCAGGTGACTTGCATAATGAACACCATCGCCAGCATCGGCACGACAGCAACCAGCGTGATGCGCCAGTTGATTGTCAGCATGATGACGACGGCAACGACGGCAAAGACCGTGTGACCGGCCATAAAGGGCAGCCAACTCGGCCAGTCGGATAGCTCCATCACGTCACTGCTCAGCCGATTGAGCATGTCACCTGAAGCGATGGGGAGGCAGTTCGCTCCCGGCCGTTTGAGTATGTTGGCGAAGATGTTGCGCCGCAGCAGCGCCCAGCCGTAACAACGGAACGTCTCCTCGCCGTAGATGCGCGTGAAGTAGACGACGGCGCGACCCACTTCGACAGCAGCGAATAACCCCAACAGGCTCCACACGCCGACCTGCGCCGGCGTGTCCCCGGTCAAGTGGTCGAAAAACGCCTGAATCAACAGACCGGGGACGATGTTGCTACCGAACAAAATCACGTACAGCACACCAAACTGCAGGTATGCGCGCGGATTGAAGCAAATCAACTTCCAGGTCGCGGTCCACGTTGGTAGCGTTTTCATGCGAGCGCCTCCTCTAATCCGGTTCGTAGCAGGCCGGAGAACCGCGAGTGCGGATCGGCGCTCAACGCTGCGCGTGGGCCGTATTCGGCTACCTGCCCGCCTTCCAGGATCAGGATCGCGTCGGCACGCTGCACGGTGCTCAGCCGGTGGGCGATGATGATCGCGGTGCGGTCGGCGAGCAGTAGGTCGACTGCGCGTTCGATCATGCCCTCGGTTGCCGGATCCAGGCGCGAGGCGGCCTCGTCGAGAATGACCAGGTCGGGATTGCGCAGGAAGATGCGCGCTAGAGCCAACATCTGCGCCTGCCCAGCGGAGAGTCCCTGGCTGCCCGTTTCCAGGATAGTGTCGAGGCCGTGCGGCAGCGATTCGAACCACGTTCCCAATCCGAGGGTGTGCAGCGTTTCGTAGAGTTGTGAATCGGAGAGGCCCGGCTTGAACAACGTCAGGTTGTCGCGCACCGTGGCGCGGAACACTTGCACATCTTGTGTGACCAGGCCCACGCGCTGGCGCAACGTGCCGAGTGCCATATTGCGTGCATCGATGCCGTGGATGCGGATCGTGCCCTGGTCAGGAGCGTAGAGGCGAAAGAGCAGCCGCGAGAGCGTCGTTTTGCCACTACCGGTGCGCCCCAGCACGCCCAATACCTGGCCCGGCGCCAGGTCGAACGAGATATCGTGTAACACGGAGGTGGCACGGTCCGGAGAGCGGCCACAGCTTTCGTTGGATACGTCGTTGTATTGGAAGCTCACGTTCTCCACTGCCACAGTGGCTGGACCGCGCGGCAGGTCGCGGATGGGTTGGTGGTGTTCGATCACGGCTGGTTTGGTGTGCAGCACTTCTTCTACGCGGGCGATGCCGGCGCTGGCCCTTTGCAGATCGCTGATGCGGTGTTGGATGGTGCTGAGCGGCCCTTCCATCTGCCCGATGTAGCCGAAGATCAGGTACACCGTGCCCACCGTCGCGTGCCCATTAAAGAAAAGCCATGCACCCACCGCCAGCGCCGCGACTTTGGCGAGCAGCGTGACGAGCCATACGGCATCGTGGCTGATGCCTTGGATGAGTTTTGCCTTGACCCAGCGCTGCGTGATGCGTCGCATCAGCACGAAAAGCTGGCGCATAACGTAGGGTTCGGCGCCGTTGCTGCGGATATCCTCCGTGCCGGATATCTGCTCGCCGAAGAAACCGAGTAAGTCCGCCTCGGCCTGCCGTGAGTCGGTCCAGGCGCGCGTGAGAGGTTGCCGCACCGCGCGCAATGCAAGTGCTGTTAACAGGCTGTAGCCCACACCGATGGTTCCCGCGCGCCAGTCTTCGACGAAGAGCAAGACCACGATCCCCAACGCGAGCAGGCTGTTGGCGAGTAGCTGTAGTGCCATTTCAGAGAAGAAGCCCGCAAGCATGCCGGTGTCGCCGTCGATGCGCTCGATCAGCTCGCCCGGCGTGCGGGCTTTGTGGAACGCCATATCGAGCCTGAGACAGTGTGTGGTCAAGTTAAGCCGCAGGGCGTTGGTGGCCTTCCAGGCGATGGTTTCGCCCAGGTAGGTCACGCCGAGTGAGACGGCCTGCGTTGTCACGGCGATGCCAAGAAAGAGCACCGCTTTGCCGATCAGTGCGCGCACTTCGCGGCCTTCGACGACCGCGTCGATAAAACTCCGCAAAATTTGTGGGTTGAGTAGCTGTAATCCGATGCTGCCCAGGAGTAGCAGCGCCAGGAGCAGTACAGCACTCCATTGTGGTTTGAGGTACTGCACCAACAAGTTCCAGTAACGTTTCAGTGGAATGTTCAAGGTATCTTCGGGGGAAGTATGGAGTATGGAGTATGGAGTATGGGACTGTCCGTATCCTGCTTCTTACTTCTTACTTCTTACTTCTTACTTCTTACTTCTTACTCCGTACTCCTTACTCCAGTTTCGTCAGCATTTCTCTGACAAACGGCCATACGCCTGCTTTGTAGTAGCGGTGACCACCTTCGCCGGTGTAAAGCTGGCAGTGCTCGGGGGGCGCGCCGGCGACTTCGTAGATATGCTGCAGGTGTTCGAAGGCCTCTGTGACGCCCTCGTAGGGGAAGATGAGATCATCGCGGCCTGCCACGGCGAGGAATGGCCGCGGGGCGATCAGCCCGGCGACGTCGTACATCTCCGCTGTCGCCATCATGCCAGGGATGTAGTTGCACTCACAGTGGTCGATCGAGCCGATGGATGTCTCGAAGGTGCAGAAGTAGCTTGATGGCACAGTGACCGAGATGCGCGGGTCGCAGGCTGCTGCGAAAAGCGAGACCGTCCCGCCACCGGAGTTCCCGGTGATGGCGATGCGCTGTGTATCCATTTCCGGACGGGTCTCCGCGTAGTCGATGAGCCGCATAACGTCCCACACGCGTTCGCCGATAAGCGTCCGGCCGAACAGCAGCGCGTGCATCTGCATTGTCCGGCACGACGATACAGCGTCGAGTTTGATCTCGTTCCAGCGGCGCAGCCCGGCAAAGCCACGCATATCGGGCACGATGGCGATGTAACCTTCGCGCACCGCTTGCAGCGCAATGTCGCGCTCACCTTCGACGATGGACATGCGCTCTTCTTCGGTATCCCACAGGCCAGCGTAGGTGCGCTTGCCTGCCTTGCCGTGCCCGTGCGGCGTGATGACGATGGGCAGCGGTCCGGCGGGTATTTCCAGAGGCCACAGCAGGTAGAACGGGATCTCGAAGCCCGGTTCGGTCTGGATGATCCACGCCTCGCGGACGTGATCTGAAAGCGTTTCCTCGCTCATCTGGCGCGGTCGCAGGTCGCAAATTCCCCGACCGGTGATGGCGTCCAGACCGAGCATGGTCCGTAAATGCGGACGGAACATACGTTGCCAGGCGTCGAATTCTGCTTTTGTATGGGCACGGAAGGCGAATTGCCGGTGCGTTTCCGTCACCAACTGGTGTACGTAATTATCGGGTGTCAATGTCGATTTCATAGTTCTCCTTCGAGAATAGCCTGGTAGTCGTTACTGACCGGAACGTATCTTGCTTAACTTTCTACGCCTACAATACACAGGAATAGCTTAAGTTTTTTATGTTCAGGTCAGTCGTTTTATCGTCATTCTCGTCAGTTGTTGGTTTGCTTCTCTGATCATTCTGTCCTTTAGGCTAGGTTGTAAAAGGTTGTACTTATCCGTGCTAACAAGTCCTATTTTAGCACAAATCTGTTATTGGTGCATCTGCACCTTGTGAGTACAATAGTGACGATTTGAATAAACTGGGGGAACCTGGCCCCTAGCTGGATTTTTCTGGAGGTCTGAACTATGACAATACGTCGTCGCTTTACTTGCTGTGTTATCCTTACACTTGTCTTGTCTACCCTACTCCTTGTTGCTTGTGGTACCCCTACGCCCTCCGGGCCGGAGACTTTCACCGGCGAGCTGGCCTACCCGTGGGTGACGCGCCAGTGCGATCTAGGGTATCGTATCACCGGGACAGAGGCCAATCGCCAGGCGGGCGACATGATCATCGAGGAGTTGCGCGCCCAGGGATGGGAAATCTATGAGCAGACGTTCACTTACAAGGAGACGCCCGTGCGCAACATCCTCGCATGGAAGGGTGGGGAGGCTGAGGGAAGTGAGGCTGTGCTCGTCGGCGCGCACTACGACACGCGCCGATCCGCTGATGAAGAAGACCCATCGCAGCCTGTGATGGGGGCCAACGATGGTGCAAGCGGCGTCGCCGTGCTGCTGGAACTGGCGCGTTCGCTGGCGTGGGATACGAAGAACCATCGTATATACCTGGCCTTCTTCGATGCCGAGGACAACGGGCGGCTCGATGGCTGGGACTGGATTGTGGGGTCGTCATATATGGCGGCGCACTGGGGTGAGGCGGACGAACTGCCGCTAGGCGCGATGATCCTCGTCGACATGATCGGCGACGCCGACCAGCAGGTGTACTACGAGCGCAACTCGGATCCGGGCCTCAGCCAGGCATTGTGGGGTATCGCCGGGCAGTTGGGCTACGCGGATCGCATCATCCCGGAATACAAGTACGCGATACTCGACGATCACATCCCCTTCGTGCAGATGGGCGTGCCTGCTGTCGATATAATCGATTTCGATTATCCGTACTGGCACACGACGCAGGACACGCCGGATAAAGTCTCGGCAGAGAGCTTGGAGGCGATTGGCCGAACTCTGGAGGTGTGGCTGGAATCACAAGAATGAGTTCGTGTGTGTGGAGATTGTGCTTCATGGTGCATGCGTTTTCGTCATTTTAATTTGTGAAAAGAGCCGATAAGTTTGACTTTCGGTGATAAATGCAATATTATGAAAGTGTAGGTTGGGCACCCAGGAAGGCAAAACAATGTGTGATACCATTTCATTCCGCTTAGAATCTAAATTACATGCTTCCACCGAGCGTGTATGGGAATGGATCACTTCAATCAAGGGTATATCCACCGAAATGTGGCCATTCTTCCGTATGACAGTTCCCAAAGGTATTACTTCTTTGAATGATGTGGATGTGAAGCTTGGTGTTCGCATGTTCCGCAGTTACGTTTTTCTATTCGGGGTTCTGCCCATTGATTACTCTGACATGACATTGCTGGAACTCGACACCGGCGAAGGCTTTACCGAGCAATCTCCAATGGGATCCATGAAGCTGTGGCGCCACGAGAGACGCATCGTGCCGTGTCATTCTGATTCGAACGCAGTTCTACTTGTTGATCAACTTACTTTTCAACCCCGTATGGCCTCACGGTTAGTCGGATGGTTTATTCGCCGTGTTTTTGTCCACCGGCATGAGGTGCTCAAGGCGAACCTTTGCGGTGCCTAACCCTATAGCGCAGGCGAAAACAAGGATCGAGTTTCTGCGGAGAAGATCGGGTTATGGCTGTTTTCTTGCCAATAATCATCTATCTCCTCAAAGCGCCTGTTGTTCGGATACTCAAGGGTCGTTTACGAGAGCTGGTCAATGATTCATATGATAACATCGTTTTGTTCGTCTTTTACTTGATTTCAACTGTTGCACAATGGAATGGAGTGGTTGTTTAGAGCTGTCCGACACCGGCTCTAGCGGGCATACGATGTCATCGCCTGCGAAAGGAGGATAGATCATGCCAAGCGTCAATGACGTTGGCAACCGTACAACGAACTGGATACGCTGGATTGCTCGGATCTGGGGAACCTTTGTCATTGCCTTCACACTACTTATGCTCACCGGCTATGCCTGGAACTGGGTGACAACCGGTAAAGCAGACCCGTATGCGATAGAGGATTATCCCCTCATTGAAAACGTGCCCCCGCTATTCGCCCTTCTGAGTGTTCTGGGATTGGGCCTTGCCTGGCGTTGGGAAGGATTAGGAGGAGCGATCGCCGTTGTT
>JAFGSL010000376.1 GCA_016934645.1 Anaerolineae bacterium | reverse complement strand
TGACCCCTGGATGCAACTGGCGCGGAACATTCTTTCATAGTTTTATTCACTTTATGAGGAGGAGGATACGATGAGAGTTAAATTTTGGCCGTTGGCACATGTTACAGTATTCGTATTGTTGTTTGCGCTCGTCTTTGGCTTGGCGCTTGCCTGCTCAAACCCCAAGAAGTTGGCCGCGCAAGAGCCGGAACCCAAGCAGGAAGGGATCGCCTATGTGTCCTGGTGGTTCGACCAATACGAATCCAGCAGTTCGGACGAATCCCTGACAAAGCTGGAGGATACCGGCGCAGAATGGATCAGCATCCTGGCAACGTGGTATCAGGATGTGGTCACCTCTACGGATATCTACTCCCACGCGGAGAAAACCCCCACAGATGCGGGCATCATTCACGCCATCGAAACGGCTCACGCCCTAGGGCTGAAGGTTATGCTCAAGCCGCACCTTGATTTGTACGCAGATTCCGCCCACTGGCGCGGACAGATCGGCGAGGAATTCACCACCGAAGCCGAATGGGATGCGTGGTTTGAAAGCTACCAAGCCTTCATCAACCACTATGCACAGATTGCGGCAGATTACGACGTCGAGCAATTCTGCGTCGGTACCGAGTTGGATGGTACGGCAGTGGAAGAACTGCGCTGGCGCGAGCTGATCACCGGCACGGGCGGCATTACCGGCGTTTATACCGGCCCGTTGGTCTACGCCGCCAACCATACCTATACCAACACAGTCATGTTCTGGGATGCGCTGGACTACATCGGCATCGACGCCTACTACGTGGTGGCAGTCACCACTACAGCCACCGTAGATGACTTCAAGATGGGTTGGACTGCCCCGATCTCCTTCCTGGAGAATCTCGCCGAGGAGTGGGACAGGCAAATCATCTTCACCGAGATCGGCTATCGCAGCATCGACGGCGCCGGCATGGCACCGTGGGCCTACGAGGGCAATCCGGCGCTCGATCTCCAGGAGCAGGCTGACCTGTACCAGGCGTTCTTCGAAACCGTTTACCCACAAGATTGGTTCGCCGGTGTCTTCTTGTGGAGTTGGGACACCAATCCTATGCAGGGCGGACCCTGCGACCGCGGTTACTCGCCACTCGACAAACCTGCTGAGATTGTGCTGCGAGAATTTTTCGGGGGCGAACCTAAGACAAGCGGCGGCGGTCTAGACCCACGCCCGGATACAACAAGGACCAGGGACATCTATATCGATAATGATCTGGCACACGCCGAAGACTGGAGTTGGGGTTGGTGGTCCGGCACATGGCATGGTGGCACAATCGTCTTTACCGCTACCGACGAAGTCTATGCCGGAGACACCTCTATCCGCGCCGATCTACTCGGGCAAGACTGGGATGCGGCACAGTTCGGGGGATGGGGAACACCGTTATACTCCGCCTACAATTATGGGCTGGAATTCTACATCAAGCAGGAGAACCTCGATCACGGCCTACAATTGATCTTTTCCAACGGCAACGTGCTGGATTACTGCCGGTATACCGTGGAAACAAACAACGGATGGAGCCATGTACGTATCCCGTTCACTGAGGCAAATTGGCTCGACAAGGACGTAGCGGCGGAGAATATCGCTTTCCAGACAATGGGCAACGATACCACGTTCTGGCTGGACAATATGCGCGTGCTTGGCGCCATCCCCGTCGAACTCTCCGATGGCTACGAGCAGTCCGCCAAAGCCGGCGACACTGTGACCTACACCCACGCTCTGAAAAACTACCACAACGAGACGGCTTCGTTTGCACTCTCGGCTGACTCATCGCGCAATTGGCCGCTGGAGCTGCTGGTCGGCGATCCTGGCTCAACCTACATGGGACCGTTCCCGTTGGGGGCAGGGATGACCACGACAGTGCAAATTGTACTGACCATCCCTCTCACTGAGACTGCTGGCGTGACCGATACCACAACGCTTGTCGCAAACGGCGTAGATACCATCGTCATGTACAGCGACTATCTTGAAGATATCACGACGGTGTTGCCCTCAATGCAATACATCTACCTACCGCTCGTGATGCGGAATTTCTAAGTAGGCTAAACGCGCCAGCTAGGCTCACCAAAACGCCCGTCGGAAAAACCGGCGGGCGTTTTCTCACAACATCAAAATCCCCATCCGTACTCTATGGCTTCCGCAACCTGCATCGCGTTGACGGCATTCTGAAAAGTGGAACGTGACGGCGCACCGTCGCAAACGGTTTCGAAGAATACCTCATACTCACCGACGATGCCAATGCGCACGATTTCCGGCGCAGCCGACAACGCTTCTGGTTGGATAACCTGCCGTTCAGTTCCCGCTTCAATCACAATCTTGCCGGGGTTATCGCCAAGCGGCCCATCCAGGTAAGCAGATTGCACATTGTTGTGAACTTCTATGCGCTCCACCTGTGAGCCGGTGCACGGGAAAAATTTGAGTGTGCCTTTTAATCCACCGGCAAATATGACTTGTGCGATACGCATCCAGGTCTCGCTTTGAGAATTTGGGAAGCGATCCACGCTGACGTGTATGATGTCACCGAACAGGTACGTCATAAAGTTGATCCAATGGATGCCGGTGCCGATCACAAAGGTTTCATCTAACCGATTGTGACGCAGGAAATGACCTTCGACGAAGTAAGTGTGCTCCATCTTGTCCACGATGTCCTTGAAAATATTGTTCAACGGCGCGAAACGGCGGTTGAAAGCCAAAACGTTGGGAACGGTGATGATCTCGCTGAGATACCGCGCCTGCGCCGTACTGATGCCAGGGGGCTTCTCGCTGAAAATCGGAACGCGCAAGGCGATCACCTGCTCCAGCACATCGGCTGCCGCCGCCGGTGACACTGCGACAGCCACCGCGTTGATCTCCGGGTCAGCGACGAGCGCATCCAGGCTATCGTAGACGCGCGCAAAGCCGTACCGTTCAGCCACGGCAGCGGCTTCGGTCCGCTCGAGGCTGTAGATGCCGCGCAAACGCACGTCGAAGCGATCCGCTGCATGCGTGCGCAGATAATCCAACGCCGGAAAATGATGCTTGCGCGCCCAGTTCCCGGAACCGACGAAGGCCAAATTGACGATCGCTGTTTGCGTCATTGTTTGCATCACGAATTCTCCAGAGATTACTTTGGAAGTTGTTCGGACTCCCACCCGACAAGCCGCGTCGCAATCTGGTCGGCAACACGGACTGCGTCAAATGCCGGTCCCGCGGCGAAGTCCAGGTCTGGGCTCAGCAACTCCGCTTCACGTGCGGCGAAGTACGCCTGCGTGGTCCTCTTCCCGGCAGCAACCAACGCTTCACGGCGCTCGACGCTCATATCAAACTCGGTGGTGCCGTAGCCCTGCGCTGGCAAGCGGATAACAAAACGCGCAAACGCTTCGATCACCATCTTATCGTGCGCCTGCGACATGGTGTTGATCAGTCCAAGGATACGCTGTACCGGTTGCAAGCTGGCAAAGCTGAAGCCTGTAGCGGCCTGCCCTGGCTTCTCTGGCGCGCCGGGGATCGCCATGGCCTCATCGATGAGAAAGCCAAGTACGCGGTCGCTCGTCTTCGGTCCCATCACATTGGTGACAGATGGCAGGCTGGAGACAAACAACTCCATTGGGAAATTCGAGAGCACACCGCCATCCACAATGGCGTGGCCAGCGAGAACTTTGCCACAATACGTCCCCCACCCTGCCTGCCAGATGACCTCCTGCCACACCAGGGGAATGTTCATCGACATGCGCACAGCCCAGACCAACGGGCAGTCCGGAGCCGTGCGATGGTTGAGTACCAAGAGCCGCTCCCCCATGATGTCCGAAGCCACCAGCGTGAGATCAGTCTGGGTTGCGGTGTAGAACTGCGCCAGCGTCATCCCGCTGAAGTTCCGCGGCGCGCCATGATACGTACCGCTGTCCAGCTTACTCGTCATCCACACGATGAAGGGATCTGCAGAAAACCAGCCACCACGCTCCACGAAAGAAAACAGGTGGGAGAAGCGCGGCTGTTTCGCCAATAATTTGATGAGGCTATCATCCAGTTTATCTTCGACACGATCGGGAAGCAAAGGCACATCAAGATTCTGTAATAACGAATGAATGACGCCGCCGTGGAGCGTAGCCGCGTCGAAGGGATCGGGTGTTCCCATAAAGCTGGCGAAGACCGGACGCCCATCCTTCTGTTCGTCCAGCGCGGCCAGCATCTCCTGAGCCGTATATCCGGCTGCCAGCAGCGTCGCCGTGATTGCCCCAGCCGATGCCCCCAACAACCGTCCATACGTATGGCCTTGAGCTTCAAAAGTCTGCATCGCTCCAACAAACACCATGCCTTTCGCACCACCGCCTTCGAAAACGAGATCGTACTGCATCGCATCCTCCTTTCGCAAACCAATGCGTTATAACTACCTACAACCCGAGAAACACGATGTATGCAGTTTATCATCAAACCGCGGTTCTGCATACTCCACGAACATCAACAACGAAAAACTCCCGTCTTGTCGACGGGAGTTTTTGTTTTCGCGCATTATGCGGATTCCAGTATGTCTGGTTCCGACACGACTGGCTCCGCCAGCAGCCTAAGCTGGTCCAGCGCTTGCAGCTCACGGTAAGTCAATGTCCACGTATTCGATACGTACACTTCCTTCAAAGCGCCCAGGAAAGCAATGGGCAGAGCAATCACCAAGATGAAGATCGGAAGTGCCACGAGAGCAGCCACGATCCAGGCTCCGATATCGCCTGCTACCAGTCCGACCAGCCCATGAGCCATCAGACCAGTAGCACCACTCACCACTGCGCCCACACCGATCAGAAGCAGCGCAATGGGGATTGTCACAAAGGTCCAGCCGATGGAGATGCCGACCGTGATCAACCACATCAACCCTACATCCTTCCAGTTCTGCTTGGCCATCGCGAAACCCTGGCGCAGCGCCTCGCCCACCCCGACTTTTTCCAGCACGCAGACCCGGCGGAAAAAGCGTTTGAGCAGTCTGAGGAGTGCAATGGCGACCACGATCGCGAAGATGACGAAGAAAAACAGCCCCGTGGAAGCCACCGTTCCGATGACACCAATCGTTGTGTCACCACTCGCCCACATCAGCAAGGGCAAGCCTGACAGTCCCAACAGAACAATCACGCTGAAGAAGACCGGGAAGAAGATAACGAGGTCGATCAAGAACAAACGCCAGGCCTCACGCGACCACCCCAACTTCCACCCCTGGCGAAATCGGAGTTTCTCGCCGCTCTCCTCGTAAGCATCCACCATCCGCATCATCGAGGTCTCCGACACATAGCGCGCTATCGTGGTAATCACGATAAGCGCAATGACCAACAGCATCACGATACCGACAATGGCAAGGCCAACGCCTGCGGCAGGGCGCCACGCGCCGCGAGCCAACCACCGCACGAATGCCTCAATGGCCTCCTGGAAATCGCTTCCCTCCGGGATCGTATACTGCCAATCCGGCGGAACGTCAGTGCGATCGAACTGATAGCTCGATTGCGTTGCCGGAGACGCCGTTGTGAGCGCCAGGATGAGGCCGAAGATCCACAGCACCCGGTACTGTTTCAGAATCTCCCAAGCGCGCTTCAAAACTTTTGTGTGATCCATTTCTTTTTTTCTCCTTTTTCATGCAATTGATGCAGTTTCTATGCGGTTGTGGCGAACCCACCAACTCGCTAACCAACTTAAATACAACAGGCCGATGCCCGCAAACAGGATTGCGCTCAACATAATCGGCCATTCCAGAGGGGCGATGTATCGTGCCGCACACCGCACAATCTCAAGCCAATCACCCAAACCTTTGCCGGCAAAACACTGTAGCCCGGTCAGCCAGGAGCTACTCGAAACAGGCGGCAAGATGGACGAAAACAGACCGGCGGTCGCAGGAAAGTTCTGCGTCATCAGAAGAGCTGATGCGACAACAAACACCGTCTGCACAAAGGCCAAAGCGCCGAGTAAACCCACCGGAATGAGACGCCAGCCAGCTTCGAGCGTACGCTGCAACGGCGTCTGGACAGGGCGGCGTGGTAACTGCAACTCCACCTGGGCGACAAACTGATCGGGTCGCACCAAATCGCTAGCCACTGGACTTTCTTGTAGCAGCGATGAAATGGCTTGCAACGCTTCCAATTCAGCACGACAACTTTCACAATGCGCCAGATGTGCTTCTACACGGCGTACCTGTCGCTCCTGCAACTCTCCGTCGTGATAAGCCTGTAGCCAATCCAGTACGTGATCCATCATCCACCCTCCAGACAAACCTTGAGCGTTTCGCGCAATTGCGTGCGCGCGTAGTTCAAACGGGACATCACCGTTCCCATAGGGATATCGAGCGTTTCGGCGATTTCTTTGTACGAAAGAGCCTCATATTCCCGCAGAATCAACACAGCCCGACTTGCGGGAGCCAGTGCCAGCACGGCCTGGCGCACCTGCTCAGCACGCTCATTGCGTTCGACGGCAGCCTCCGGGTTGACAGATGAAGCAACCAAAGGGACATCCTCGATGTCCGCGCATTCCCGTTCGTGGCGTAACACGTCCAAGGCAACATTCGTTGCGATGCGATACAGCCAGTTGCGAAAGAGTGACCGCGGTTGGTAACGCGGCAGATGCTGCCACGCGCGGATAAAAGCCTCCTGCGCCGCATCCTCTGCCAGATTCGCGTCACCACACATCCGGTACACCACGTTGATCACACCCTCTCGGTAGTGATAGACCAATTCGCCAAAGGCTTGCCGGTCGCCGTTCTGCGCCCGCGCAATCCACTGAAACTCAGTTTCTTCCGGCAATGTCGTTGCTTCCACCTTACCACTCACTTTTCTACTTGTATAACGGAATACAATAGCATTTTATTCGGTAGAATTATCATACAGATCGAGTTTACTTCGTTAACAAGAACTGGCGAGCTTTTCCACTCGCCAGTCCCTCTTTTCTGCTATAGCGCCCGCCCCTACACCGTCTGAATTGCGTACAGTACTCGCTTCAGAAAAGCCACGCTACGGCGCGTGCCCTCCACAAAGTCGCCTGCTCCCTCGAATTCGCTGCACACCATCCCGCGATACCCCCGTTCTGCCAACTGCTGCAACAGCCAGACCAACGGTAATTCGCCCTCACCTGCCGGGACGAACGCGAAGCCCTCATCAGTCCACGCTCCATCCTTGATGTGCACGTTCACGATACGCGGCAGCACTGCCGCAAAATCAGCCTGCACTTGCGCGGCAGCGTGCCCGGCCCAGGCAAAGTTACCCGTATCGATCGTGAAGCCGAGGTTCGTCGCGCCAACCTCTTCGACGAGTGCCGCCAGCGCGGGGCCATCGTTGATCAACCGTCCATGGTTCTCGATGCCCAAGGTCACACCGAGAGTCGCTGCCTCGCGGCACACCCGGCGTAACGCGGTGATGATGTTGGGGCGCACAGCTTCTAGCGTCACGCCGGGCTTCACGTCACCGGAGAAAGCGCGCACGACCGGCGCGCCCAGTTCCGCCGCCGCGCGGCATGTCACCAGCAAGCGCTCGATTTCGGCGTCCAGCGCGTCCGCGTCCGCCAGCGCGAAGTCGCAGTATCCGCTGAGGCTGCCGATGGTCAACCCGGTGTCCGCCGCCCAACATTGCACCTGCGGAACCGTTTCACGGGTCAATGGGATGCCGTGATGGCGCTCCGTGTTTCCGTTGATCTCCACACACTCGCCGCCCATCGCCGCGATCTGCTCAAACACGCGCGGCAGCGGCGTCCCACTCCACCCTAGACTCACTGCACCGATTTTCATCTCTTGTTACCCCCTAAGAATCTATCCGGAAATTATTGCGGTTTCACGCCGTCGTCGGCATGGGCGGCTAAAGCCGCTTTTTCTTGAGGGTGTTTTTGCACTTGCGGGCGCTGCCCGCAAGCGCAAAAACACCCTTTCACCCGCGCCTTTAGGCGCAAAATACTGCGTGCCTTTGTGGTGATAATATCTACTGATGCACAGGGTAAATCTGCAAGGTTCCTGCAGACACACCCGCCGGGAGGAGAATTTCCAGCGTCCCTGGCTGGCGAGTGTGATGCGCGAGCGGCGCGCCGTTCCAGGTGACGGCGTAGTCTGCATCTGCGTCCAGTGTGGCGATGACGGCAGGCGTGTGATGCGGCGCGCCGAACAACCGCAAATCCGCCGTAAGCGCGCGCTGGTCCGCCGCCACGTTTAACGCCGCAACCCACGTATCCAATCCCACCGTGAGTCGTCCGGGCCGGTGGTACGCGCCGTACCAGCACAACACCGGGGCCGACAGTCCGCCGAAGTGATGCCAGCCCGCGCCCCGCCCGGTCTGCGCAATAAAGTGCTCGAAGCAGTTGTAGGAATCGGCGACCTCCGTCTGCCACACGTCTAGCGCGGTCTGCGCGATGCGGTAGGCGTCGTCGGCACGTCCCATATCAAGCAAGGCCTTCCAGAAGAACCACTGGTGCGACATCCACACCGCGCCGTTCCAGTAGCCATCGTCGCGGTGGTACGGCGCGGTCTGATCTACCGTCGTCAGGCCACAGCGGCACCACATCCGCTCCGGCGACATCAGCGCCCCAACCAGACGCGCCTCCTGCTCCGGCGTGCAAATGCCCGCCACCAACGGTGACGCGCCGTCCATGCCCATGTTGAAATTCGCCCCGGATTCATGCCGCAGCATGTCCACAGGACGGCCATCCGCGTCGTGCAAGACATAGCTGAAGTAGCCGGCGTCCTCGTCCCAAGCGTGGGTTTGGAGCGCCTCGGAGAGCACCGCGATGTCCTCGTCGTATTCGGCGACGTCGTTGGCGACGCCTTCGCCCAGCGCCAGCGCCGCCATACGCATAATTTTGGCCGTGCGGATGACCTGTGACGTGCTGACCACTGGCGCCGCCTCGGCTTCCAGGCCGTGCCGGTGCACGTAGACCTGCGGCGGGTAGTCATCCCAGCCGCCGGAGTTGTAGAAGTAGTTCCACGTTCGGATGAGGTTGGACTTGAGCGTGCGCGTCGTCGATGATCCCAAGCGTCCGGCCATAAAACGGTGGTACTGCTGCATGCGCGGATAGAAGTACTCCAGCAGCGCCTGTGACTGTGTGCGGTTCCACAATTCGTGAAAGACATAGAACTGCGTGGGCACAGGGCTGCCGTGGTGAATAAAGGCTGCGTCCTTCGTGCCTGGGCGTGTGGTGTAGGCGTTGAGATTATCCAGGGCGCGGTCGAGGTCAAGCTCAGCCAGTCCCAGCCCGATGAAGCCGGAGTCCCACGTGTAGAGACAATCCCACCAGCGACCCGGCGTGCTATGGCGGATCCACGTCCCGCGCGTGCGCACGGGGTAAACGATGTTCGTCAACAGCGTCGCGGCCATGCGATCCTGGCTGAAACGATAGGGTACGCCCGATGGATTAGGTGTGAGATCAACAGCACGGGCACGGGCTTGCGCGTAGACATCATCCCATGCGGGCGAGGCCGGGTCGAAGTCCGCCAACCGCGCCTGCACTTGTTCAGGACTGCCAGTACAGATCAAACCGTAGAAAACACGCTCCGCGCCCGGTTCCAGAAAAATAGGACGGAGGAAGATGTTGGTATAATGCCCCTCTCCCGGGCCGGAGAGTCGCAGTTGCACGTGCTCGTGGACCTTGTACCGCAGCGTGGTATCCAGGTCGTCGCAGAAGAACTCACGCACCTGAAAGTTGACCGGCGCGCCCGTGTGCGCGCCCCACGCCAGCCCGTAGACATCTGCGACATGCGCGTACTGCAACAGCAGCGTGTCGTCGCGCGGACCGGGGAACAACTCCGGCACAGGATCGCGGCGTACCGGCTCGAAACGCAGATGCGACACATCCGCCCGTGTGATGACGGCAAAACCGTCCAGTTGCAGGCTCTCCTGCCCCTGCGTTTCCAGCGCGAGCGTCACTTCGCCCGATGCGAGGTCGCCGACCGGAATCACGCGCGTCGTGAGGTCGCCCGTCCCGATCAACGTGAGCGCCTGCGCCGTCAGCCCGGAAAGTGCGATGGGCAGCGTGGCTTGTTCGGTCATCCGGTAGCGCCACACGAGGACGGCGTCCGGCACGGCGTGCGGCAACGTGAAGCGATACGTCACACGGTCGCCGGGCGTGACGCCGAACCCCTGTCCCAGGCCTAGCCCGCCCACAAAGCCGTGAGCGCGGATTTCGCCGCGCGTCAGGCCATCGTAGCTGAGGTTGGCGCGATGGCTTTCGTAGCCGAGCGCGAGAGAGTCGTAGTCGAGGGCTTCGATCCACAACGCGCCTGCGGGCAAGTGCACACAAGCCATATCCAGCGGCTCGGTCGAGTAGGTGCGCACTGGTGGGAAGTGTAGCGAGGCCATGAAGTGCAAAACGAGATTCTGCGCGGCATCCGTATGGTTGAAGCACGCGGCACGCATCAGCACCGCGTCCGCAGTACTGGATGCGGCATCGTCGAGACGGCAGAAGTCCACGTCGGCGTAGACCTGATCCTTCCAGATAACCTCGAAACGATGGCTGACGTACGAGAGATCGGGCGCAGCCTCCCAGGGATGGTAGCCGGATTCCCACAGCACGTTGGGCGGCTGGAGGCCGCGCCGGTACAAGCCAGGGAAGACGCTTACATCGAAACGCAGCCCGGCCTGTACGTCCGGGATGTGCGAGATGCCCATGTAGCGCTTCGTGTACGGCCCCCATGCCGAGAGGCGCAGGTCGTGCGAGTTATGCAACTCTGCCGGGATGGAACGTAGTCTAGTACAGTACGGCATAAATTCCTCCTTAGTCTACAGCTTCAAGGGGATCGCCAGATCCCCGGCTGTGCGCAAGAGTCGGGGATCTGGCGATCCCCTCCAAGCATTATGATCTGGTGAGAAACTTGTGCCTCACGGTACTAGCCTCTTGTGAGCGACTCATAGGCCCAGCCTGAAGAAGTCGTTGGCGTTGGCGAAAAGCCAGGCGTAGGCCACCTCTTTCGCCTCGTCCAGGCTGAGGTAGTCGATTTCCACCAGGTCCGACAGGGCGATGGCAATGTTATCGCGGGCAATCTGCGCGTGCGCCCAGGCCATGTCTACACTGCTGCCGCCCACATCGGAACCGTAGCCGTGGATTTTGCCGTGCGGCACGCTGGAAAGCGCCTGCTTGAACATGGTCTGGCAGTAAATGGGATCGATGATATTGGCCCAACAGAAATCGAGCGCGACGTTGGGGTAGTTCTTGCCAAGGTAGAGCAGTTCGCCACTGTAGGGCCAGTTCGCGTGGAACAGATCGAAGCGCACGTCGCGGTGCAGTTCGATGAGCCTGGTCAAGCCAATCGCGTCGGTCTTGACAATGTCGTTGCGAATCCCGGCCATGTGCCCTGTATGAATCTGCACCGGCAGATCCAGGTCGCGCGCCATGCGCATGAAGGCGTGGAAGAGGTAGTCATCCAGCGGTTTGATGCCGTCGGGATAGGATGCGCTGCGGCGGGGGTCTTCCATGAACCAGTTGAAGACGGCCTCCGCCTCGGCGCGGGTGGGATTGCCGTAGTCGAGGGTACGGGTGTAGGCGCTCTGATCCTTGAACGCCACCGCGCCGTAGGCTTTGTGGCCCTCGAAGATCACCCGGCACACATCGAGATATTCATCCAGCGAGGTAATCGCCCGCCCGACGACGTTTCCGACCCCCCAAACGTCCTCGTAACTGCGCACCGCGTGATAGCCGGGCAGCGAGATCGCCAGCCGCCCGCGTGGGGTCAGCTTGAGCGTGCCGTCGAGCACCTGCTTCGCGTCGGGCCAGATGTCCAGGATACGGACGGCGATATTGGCTTTTTCGAGCACGCCGTCGAAGAAGGTCTCGTCCTCATAGTTCAGCAGCTTGTCCTGCATCCGCTGGAGCGCGGCGAGCGTCAACTCCTCCTCGCCGTAGAACACCTTGAGCGCGCGGCGGACCATCATCCCGTAACCGGTAAAACGCGCGCGCTTCCACGCCCGTTCGAGGATCGGCCAGCGCTCTTCCAGTGGACGATCCGTATCGGCCAAAACAGCCATCTCCGCATCCGAGGACGCACTGAGCAGGTCGCTCGCGAAGTAGCCGTTGACGAACATCTCGAGAACGTCCTTTTGGTTCGGTCCACACTCAATCGCGTGGTCGTGGCAATCCACGAGGGGTACGGTTTCGCAGTAATCGCGCAGGACATCATAGCATTTGGCTGTGCCTTTCATTTGGTACCTCCTGGGGAATTACGAAATCACTAAATCATCTCACCAAAGAGAGAGGTGATCTTATGTCGGGACACAAATCCCATCTTCTCATAGAAAGAAATTGCAGCACTATTGCTGGTACTCACATAACAACTCATTGTTTGATACTTCGACGCCTTCAATTTGGTCATACCCATCTTGAGCAGTTCCTGCGCTAATCCTTTCCGTCTATATTCAGACAGGATGCCTATGGGGGCTAAATAGGCATCGGTAGGTCCATAGAGCGGCAAAAAACGAACGAAACCGATCAAATGACCCTGGTGGGACAACGTCAACGAGGCTTCATGGATGAGCGGCTTTGCTCTACTCCAACTGTCGAAGAAAAGGGCTTTTCTGCCTTCGGCGTCCAGGTTGAGGAGAAATCGATCATCGCAAGAAGAGAATACGCCCACCCAACACTCGAACAAATCATCCAAATCCGTTTCTGAAATATACCCCAGCGAATACGCATCCGGGATAACGCCCTCCACATCCGCCTCGGTGAGGTCTCGCTTGTAGTATTTCTCTTCGATGATTTCTGTGATACCGGCGCGTGCATACCACTTCAGGTATCTGGTGAAACAAGAATGCGTCCTCTCATTCACTTGAAAATCGATCGCGACTTTATGTAAGTCTATCTCTCGAAGATGTGAAAATGCTTCTTGAATCAACGCGCTAGCGATTTCATCCTCATGCTCACCTGGAAATACAACCGGGTGCCAATCCCATATTGAAGCGATTCCAGAATCAGACATATCATAAAATGCCAGCCAACCCACAATCTCCCCATTGTGCTCAGCAACAAATACTAAATCGTGGCAATATTCTGCTATTCCTTCAGAAATGTTGCGCAGAATGGCCTCTTCAGTAGTCCCTTCTGCGAGAAGGTTGTTCCGCTTCCTTGCGACGTAAGTCAACGCTGCCAATCTCTCAAGATTGACTTCTGATTTTTCCAGCACTTTGATATTCAAGGATGACCCCCTCGACTTTCTTCCTTGCCTTATGTAGAACCGCTACATCCTTGGCCTTGATAATCCGGGCTGCTTCTTTGACGGCTGGCTCGAGGTCCGCAAAGAAATTCAACAGTGTTTAGGCATCCAGCTTTTCAGTATAGAGATTCTGCAACATTAGTCAATAAAAGGAAATGCACAATATGAACGACTAACAGACAACTTTGCGATGCCTTCCCTATATCACCAACAGGACTTCCCGCCCATCAGGGAAGTCCTGTACATTCCATCAAATTTGCACAGATCCCCAAGCTGCGTATACTCGGAAGAAGACGCTACCCTATCCCATAAGGAACACCGAATATGCTCAGTACCTTTA
>JAFGSL010000049.1 GCA_016934645.1 Anaerolineae bacterium | reverse complement strand
CCCTCACTTGCCCTGATCGTCAGCCTTGGGCGGCAACAGGCGGATGACCAAATCCCCCAAGTTCAACGCCTGGCGAATCTCACCTGTAGCTGTGCGTAACATCGTCTCCATATCCAATGTCTCGCGAATGCGCGCAGTCACCTCGCCGATCAACTGCTCCCGCGCCGCGCGGCGCTGCGTGTCCTGGTAGAGCCGCGCGCTATCAAGAGCCACACCGAGTTGCTCGGTGAGCAATTCCACCAGGGCAATTTCTTCTGTCGTCCAGGCGCTATTCCCGGCAGGTTTGGTAAAACCAATCACACCGATCACTTCGCCACGCACTTTGACCGGCACGGCCAGACGTCTGGCCTCCTGTGCATCATGCGTGCTGCTGCCGGTTTGCAGAGCTATTTTCATCTCTGGCTGCCAGAGATCGCCTGCCGGCCCCACAGTCCGCGCATCGCCGTAGAACCCCAATGTCTGACCGGCTTGTTGCACCATACGCTGCCACGCATCGGCAGTCAGCGCGCCATAGACTCGCCGCTCGACTTCCGCCACTTGCTGGGCCTCCACAAGCAAACGCGCGTTGCTGATCGCGACCGCCACTTGGTCAGCCAGGGACAGTAGGGTCTGCACGTCTTGCTCTGTAAAGGTTCCAGCTTCGGTACTTTGCACATCCAGCACACCGATGATCTGGTTAAGTAGGCGCAAAGGCAAGACCAACTCTGAGCGTGTGTCGGGAAGCTCGTCAAGGTGGAGATGAACCGGATCCTGGTCGACGTCAACAGCCAGGCGATACACACCTCGGCGCGCGACATCACCCACCATACTCCCGACGCCTGCCCGCAGACGGAAGCCCCGCTCAAGCAATGCCTGTCCCGCGCCGGAAAGGGCACGCAATTCAACCCACTCGGCGGCTTTATCCAATAAGTAGAGGCTAACGTGGTAGAAACCGAATTGTTCCTGGATGATCTTTGCCACGCGGGCAAATAACGCCTGAGAATCGCCCATCGTGACCGCCGACTCTCGCGCCACCGCGGTTGTGGCTCGCAGGTAGTTCGCATTGCGCTCAGAGTCTTGGGTGCGCTGCTGCATCAAAATCTGCATCTGTTCCCTTTGCACTTCCGACTCAACAGCCAAGCGCTGCGCGCGCCGAACCGCATTCGTCAGATTGCCCATCGCCAGATACAATAACAGCGCAGCAATTGCATAATTCACGGTATGCGTCACCCAATAGTTGATCGGTTCATTCGCCGCCAACGGCGGTGGCAAAATCCCAACCACTTCACTGACGAAAACCACGGTTACGGCCACAAAACTCAAGAACGCAAACATCGCTCCAACTCGTCCACCGAGCAACAGCGCGGCAATCATAATCACGACGACGATTGTCGTGAAACTGGTATTGACCACACCGCCAAAGAGGGTGCCCATCACGATCAGGACCAGCCACAGCATAAGCACGGTAAGCAACGATGCCGCCCGGGTGTAACCGCGGCGCAAGATGAAGAGGGCAACGACGACCGGGACGACGAGGCAAACATAAGTCACACCCATCACCACATAGTTGCGCAAGGTGATCATGACGATCACCGAAGCCAGGCTAATCATGACCACCGTTGCCAACAAAATGGTGTTGGCGAGACGGGCCACACGGTTCTTCTCGTCGTCTCCCTCAAACACCGGCGGTGCGAGGATTTGTCTAAATCGCATCCACATACCTACGCCCTCCTCAACTACGCTACACCCGCGTCGCTCTCGACTTCTGGTCGCGCAAGTTGCACGATAACGCCCTCCAGGCCTAACGCTTGACGCATCTCACTGACCGCAGTCCTGAGTACCGTCTCCATTTCCAAAGATTCACGCATCCGCGCCGTCACCTGGCCGACCAACTGCTCACGGGCCGCGCGGCGCTGTGAATCCTGATACAGTCGCGCGCTTTCGAGTGCCACGCCCAGTTGTTCTGTCAGCGTGTCCAGTACCGCGATTTGCTCTTCCGTCCAAGCGCCTTGCTCCGGCTTGTGAACATTGATCACGCCAATAACCTGGTCACGCACCTTGATCGGCAGCGCTACGGCCCGTTCATCGTCTGTAGCAACAACGGCTTCGCCTATTTGCGATGCCACGCGCATGTGCGGCTCAACGGCGTCGGTTGCCGGCACGATGCCGCGTTCATCACAGACATAGCTCAGATCCGGCCTCGTTTGCAGCAATGTCTGCCATGCTTCACGGCTCAACTCACCATACGCCCGGCGCTCCGCCTCCAAGCTTTCCTGAGCTTGTTGGAATAGCGTCGCATTGCCGATGGCCAATGCCACCTGGTCGGCCATGGTTTGCAGGACTTCTAGATCTTCATCACCGAACGCTTCTGGCCGGATACTTTGTGCGTCCAGCACGCCGATGACCTCACCCCGACTGATGAGTGGCAGGGCTATTTCGGATCGCGTGTCTGGGAGAAGCGGGTTATTAAATCGTGCGACTTCTCCTGCGTACCCCACATCCAATGCGATTCGGGCTTGTCGATGGGATATGGCCCAGCCAACCATCGAGGACTCGTCAACTTTTAGCCGGTGCCCCTGCGCGATCATCTGTCGTCCTGCCTCGCCCGTACCGGCTCGCAGTATGGCCCACCGGTCCAACGCCTCTGCCTGTTCGGCAGATTCCCCGGTCAGGAACAGGCCGACATAGTACAAGTTGAACTGCTTTTGTATCACATCCACAACTTCCTGGATTAACGTTTCCAAATCCAAAATACTGCTGGTCGCGCGCGACACTCGAGCGACGGTCTGGAATTGGAGTGCGCGGTTCCCCACACGCTGGATCAGATCAGCACCTTGCAGCGCGCTGCTGATCTGCACGCGCAATACATCATAGACACTGGCCTCACGTGGTCCTATCTCAAACAAAGCTAATCCGATCTGGTTGTTTTGGAAGTACAGCGGCTCCGCGACAAAAGTGTAGCGTCGATCTTTGGGCAACATGCCTTCAGGCACTAGTTGGTGCGAAGGGAAGCGCTGGCCGATTGGATCCAATTCGACACGTCCATTTTCATCATAGGCCAATATTAACCTGGACCATTCAGCAGGCGGCTGAGGATACTGGTATGGCTGAGAGGCTTCGTAAAGAGACAGATAACAACTCGGGATACCCAGGTTAGGCAGTGAGCTAGCCAACACGTCCATCAAGCCTTGCGGATCAAAAGTGGTAAGTAGCGCCGTGCCAATGTCACGCAATATTTGCCCTTGCTGTTCAGCCTGTAGTTGCGTTTGCGCCTGCGCGCGTTGTGCCATCTCGCTAATAACGACGCGCGCTTGTTGGTAAAGATCACTAGCCAGCGCAAACGCCTGATCTTGCATACACGCAAATGTCTGATACCGCAACTCCGATATCGCGCCTTGCCAGGCAATCACGTTGCCACCGGACGCTGTTACCTGACGCAAGACTGCGTCCAACTCACGGATAAAACGACCCGGTGTTTCTTGTCTCAACTCGCCGATAAGGCCGCTGACAATCCGCTCCACCGTATCGGGGGCAGTCCCATCACCATTGCCCAAGGCTTGTACCATTGCGGCGACAATTTCAGTCCGCTTAGATTGCAAAACAGACTCAATCGTTTCACATTCTATGTCCAGTGGTTCCACTTTAGCCTGTGCTACCAATGGGTCCAGACAACCACACGAGCGGCGTATGACCATCTCGGCTGGTACCAGGATTTCAGGCGCGACCGACTGGCCACCAAGTGAAGCCAGAATTGACTCTACGGCCCGGTGTGCCAGTTCGCGGAAGGGTGCGGCAACCGTGGTCAAAGGCGGCATATTGACCCGGCCCCGCAAAACGTTGTTGAATCCAGCGACCGGCAGGTCGTCAGGGACCTGAATTTCCCGTGCTTGCAAGGCGCGCAGCGCACCAAAAAGCAGGTCGTCGCTGGCAGCCACGATGGCATCCAGGTCATCGTGAAGACGCAACTTGCGCTCATCGAACAACAGAGACACGGCTTGTTCGCCGACGGTGTTACTCCAACTGATCGCGGGAGTGATGAGGTTCGGGTCGATGGGCAGGTCATGCGCTTCCAGCGCGTCGGTATAGGCGCGATAGCGGGCCCGTGCTTGCAAGTTGGCCTCAGGACCAGGGATAAAAGCCAGACGGCGACACTGATGGACTGCTATCAGGTGCGTCACCACATCGCGCATCCCATGGTAACTGTCCATTGACAAGGCAGGGGTGCCTTCCCACGCCTGGCCAATCACCACCACCGGCAAGGGGTGATAATGCTCGTGGAAAGCCCTGTTCTCATCGTCAGTAAGAAAGTTGCCGATTGCAGAAGCCCAACTCACCAGACCATCCACATTGGCTGCACCCACCAACCCATAGAGGATGTTGGCCTGTGCCTGAACACCGGGGGTGAGGCGCAGATTCAAGCCGGGGAAGCAGATCAGATTCGCATCGCGGTTCTGGGCAGCATCGACCATACCCAACCATTGCAGTTGGCTGGATTCACCGGTAATGGCAGGCGCTAAGTAGCCGATGGTTGGGCGCACATCGGGTTCACCTGTGCGCTTTGGTTGTTCAGCCGGTTGATTTTCTGCCATACTATTCGTTCTCCCTCTCATATGCTCCGCTTGCGCTGGATCACAATCCAGCGTCACAGATCCACGCACGCATCATTATTCCTGGGGCATCTCCAGATGAACGGTGATTTTATCGAGTCCGAGTGCCTTACGCATTTCCTGAGCCGCTGTCTTGAGCACGGTTTCCACATCAAGCGATTCACGGATGCGCGCGGTGACATCACCCACCAACCGCTCCTGCACCGCCCTGCGCTGCACATCGTCGAAGAGTCGCAGGCTCTCGATCGTTTGCGCAAGTTGCCCGGTGACATCCTCGATCAAGGCCAATTCCTCATCGGCCCACGGACGGCCATCAGGGTGCTCTCCACCAAGAACGCCCACCACCTGCCGGTTGATCACCAACGGCACGGCAGCGCCTTCACCCTCAACCACTGGCGCAGCACTGTTCATCGCCCGTGTCATCTGCGGCAGCCACCCTACCTCCGGCGTAATCTCCTTCTGCCGGTAGGCAAAGCCCGGCCGCGCACGGCCCGACTCCACGATATCTTGCCAGCTCTGCTCGGTGTAGCGGCGCTGCACTTCCTGGGCCTGGTTCAGCGCCGCCACTAACGCATCCACGGTCGTGTTAAGATACTCGCCCAAGGCGTGCAATTCACGGTCTCCCTCGACGTCTTCCTCCAATGTCCCTACATCCACACGCGCTGCATACTCCCCGGCAGCCACCCGCGACAGGTAATCAACATATCCGTACACCGTCTCGCGGATGTGCACCGCGCCGTGGGCCTCTCGCTCGCGCAATTCGCGCTCGGCCACTGCCAATTCCTCAGCCTGG
>JAFGSL010000048.1 GCA_016934645.1 Anaerolineae bacterium | reverse complement strand
GTTCCGCGCAACGCAAAGCGCACGGCAATGGAGGGGATCGAATGTCGCGTCGGGGCCGCCGTCACCGTAAACTCGTCATCCTCGGCCACCAGCGCGCCAGCTTCTGGCAGAATTTCGTGGTAAGCCAGAGACGATAACGCAACCCAGCTTTGCTCCCCAAACAGTGCGATCATCTCCCGCACCAACGGCAGCACCTCGGGGCGCGCGTAGATCGGCAACGGTGTGGAACGGACTTCGCCGTTCGCCAGCATGAATAAGCCGAGCAAATACGCGGGCAAACCGTACACGTGATCAGGGTGAAAATGGGTGATAATGATACCATACACCGCCAGGGGATCGAGACCCGCGCGTTGCAAACGCCCAATGGGACTATCGGCGCAATCGACCAGCCAGTAGCCATCGCGCCCAACGACTGCCAGGTACGAGTTGGCATGATCGGCATCGGGCAGCGCCGCCGCCACCCCCAACGGGACAACGTAAGGGAAATGTGTCTCGCCCATCTTCGCCTCCATAGAGAGCTACCGTGTACGAAAGGGAAGACCACTGTACGCCGCCGCAGCCTTCATCACCAGCGTCGCGTAGCATCCAGATTGCAGCGTGAACTGCACCGTGATCGCCTGCCGTCCGGGCGTATACGCGTCGGGATAAGGCGCGCTCACCTCGACGGCGTCGAGCTTGAACCAGACGGCGCGCTCCCCCTTAGCGAGATAGACGCGCCGCAAGATGCGCGCTTTGAAATCGTGCAGCGTCAATCCCTCCATTTCGAAGACGGCCTGCGCCGCATCGCCGACCACGTTCTCGTAACGCGCCGTTAGGCGAGGTAGATCGATCTCCAGTATCTTGACTGCATCGGGCAGGACGTTCGCCTCGAGCAGTGGAAAAGGCACATCGACAATCTCCACCGCGAGCGCTGAAGGACTGAGCGATTCGAAATAACGCGCGGTGATGTGGTTCCACACCCACGATTGGTAGGCCGAAAGGTAAATGGAGAGCAAGCGGTCCTGGATCAAGTTCACGGCTTTATTATAATCATGAGGATGATCCTTGAGGTAAGTGATAACGCTGCGGAAATTCGAGGGGCGTGGAGCCTGGTGCAGCAGAAAACCCCATTGCCCCCAGTGATCCTTCACCAACATCTTGAACTCGCGGACGTCGGCGGGATCGCCACGCATCTGTTCTTCGAGATAAAACCGCACGACCTGCTCAGCGTCGCGCAGCAAAATCGCCTTGCCGATGAAGCCTTTTTCAGACAACGAGCCAAAACGTTGCTCATCGAAGTAATTGGGCAATCCCTCGGCCTCCAACTTCCGTAGCGCATCGGTCAATGCGGACGCATCCCCCTCCGCCAAATCGCGCACGACGACGGTAAAGCGGTTGCCCAACACGTCCTTTGGTTGCAGCGCACGGGATCCCCACTGCACACGCCGTGCTGTAAACCCCCGCTCTTTGACTTCATCAGGGCCGCGCTTGCGGACGCTGGCGTATTGAATGGCCTCCGCGCTGGCATCCTTGAGCGCGGGAAAGACCAGCGCGCTCGGTGTAACCTTCAGCCGCGCGGCAAGCCGGTCGCGGACGGCCAACGTGGTCAGATTGCGTTTCTCGACGCGGTAATAGGCATAAGCTCCGCGCTCGCCTCCGGGCAGGACGATTTCTTCTTCTACACGGAAGTCTTCAGGCACACGTTTGATACGCATGATGGAATCCTAAGGCGCAACGACAGTGACGTTAAATGCCGGTTCAGGTGCAGGTGTGGGTGTAGGCATTTCCTTGACAAAGATGACGTGTTTGAAACCCAGGCTCAGTAGCAGCGAGCGCAGCACATCGCGGGCGTTCTCCTCTGCCCTTTCCAACAAACCGTTCTCAATCGCTGCCTGCAACATCAGCCGCTCGGCCTCCAATCGGGCAGCAGTCTCCAACTGCATATTCAATCCTGCCACACCCGTGCGACGGTCGTAGACATAGGTGCGACTGTTATCCAAAGTGGCGACGAACACTTCCGCCGCGGGCAGACGCACGTATACCGTGCCATCGCCGGTGGTCATCAAGTCACTGGGGCCGATATACGACAAATCGACGCCTGCAATCATTTCTCCATACGCAATCAACAACAAGCGGTCGCCAAAGAGGAAACCGAGCGGTCCCTGCCCAGATTCCGCCGTGATCACCTTCTCCATTTGATACGACGCCGTCTCCAGACGACTCAACGCCTGCACACCCTCGATCACCGTCGCCGCGCTCGGATAGATCGTCGGCGTGGGCTGCGGCAAAAGCGCCGACGGATCGATAAGGAGCGGGGAAGATGGGTTGCGCGAGCGTGCGAAAACCCACACACTCGCCACAATAACGACAATGATACCTATCCACATCAGGATGTTTTTCAGTCTCATACCTCTCCCCTCTACGGAGATATTAAAAATCCCTCGCCAGGATTTGCGTACTTATACGTAGCATACTACGATTTAGGCGCATCGTCAACAACGCTTATGGGCTGGGCCGCAACTTGACCCCTACCCTATTCGTATTAACCTATACACAATCTTAACGTTGACCATTTTGGAGGCCATCATAATGAATATCAAAACAACCCAATTGACGCTGTTGATCATCATCGTCACCGCGCTGTTCATCTCACTAGGCTGCGCGGTTGGGAGCTTTCGAGTCGATACTGTGACCGTGGGAGAACTGAACAAGGAAACGCAGACGGTGGATGCGGGCGACGCCGAGCAGGTGCGCGTGTACATCAAAATGGGGACCGGCGAACTCAAAGTGAATCACGGCGCCGAGGCGTTGATGCGCGCCAACTTCACGTACAACGTCGCCGATTGGGAACCCCAAGTCGATTACACCGTCACCGACGGCAGCGGGCGGCTCAACATCCGCCAACCCAGCAGCGAGCAGATCTCGGCCCGCAGTGACATCCGCTACACGTGGGATCTCAAATTCAGCGAGGAAATCCCGCTGGACATGCGCATCGAGTGCGGCGCAGGCAACGGCGAAATCAAACTCGGGCAGTTG
>JAFGSL010000375.1 GCA_016934645.1 Anaerolineae bacterium | reverse complement strand
TCGCAAATCGAAGGGCCATTGGGTATCCAGCTAAGCGGCACGTTCGACGTCTATGTGGCGGGGAGTTTGTTCACAGGCGACGACATCGCCTTGCGCGGGCGGAGCTTCTCCTCACAGCGGCGGCTCTTTTTCCTGTGGGATGGCACCGGCGACGAAGCCGACCGCCAGTACATCATCACCCACGAGGCCACACACACCTTCACCTGGAACGCTATCGCACAACCGGCCACAGTGATGCTGCACGAGGGCGTGGCCGTCTTCACCGGGATGCCCAACTACGAGAACGCCGGATACATCAACCTGGACGACCTCTGCGCCGTTTTCCACCGGGCGGGGCGATTGCCGCTCCCCACCGGGACGATGGATTTTCAGGGCCACATCTACGACCTGACGACCTATTACAGCGCGGGCAGCTTCGTGCGCTATCTGATCAATACCCACGGCGCGGAGAAATTTGTGCAACTCTACGCGAGCGGGAATTACGCAGCCGTATATGGCGAAAGCCTGCGCGCCTTACAAGATGCGTGGCTCGCACAACTCGATGCGCGCGAATTGCCCGCGGGCCTGGACGCGGATACGCTCATCCAGTACGTGGATGAAGTCGGGCGAAACTACCGGCAACTCTTCGCCAACTTCGGCGGCACACCCGCCGAGATGCGCGCTTATCGCGCACTGGACAAAGCCCGCACCAGCACCCTCGCCGGTCGCTTTGCAGACACCAGAACACATTTGGACGAATACGCCGCAGCCCGCCGTGAATGACCAACCGACTAACGACTACCAGACTATCTCAAGGAAACTCCACCATATCATGACCACAGGCTACGTTTGTAACATCCAACGCTTCTCCGTCCATGACGGGCCGGGAATCCGCACCACCGTCTTCCTCAAAGGCTGCACGCTGCGCTGCTTTTGGTGTCACAACCCCGAAAGCATCCGGCCTAAACCGGAAGTGCAATTCTTCCCTAGCCGCTGTATCGGGTGTGCGGCGTGCGTGGAAGTATGTCCTGAAGGCGCGCAAGCGTTCGACGAGAATGGCATCCGCGCCTTCGACCGCGAAAAGTGCATCGCGTGCGGGGCATGTGTGGATGTGTGTTACGCCGAGGCGCTCGTTCTCACCGCAACGGCCATGACCGCGGAATCCGTCGTGGACGAAATCCTGCGCGACCGCGCGTTCTATGAAAATTCCGGCGGCGGCGTCACACTTTCCGGCGGTGAACCGGCCCTGCAAGTGGACTTTTCACGGGAAATCCTCGAACGTTGCCGCACGGCGGGTGTGCACACCGCCATCGAGACCGCCGCCAACGTCCCGTGGGAGAGCCTGGCGGCGCTTTTACCGCTGACCGATCTGGTGATGATGGACATCAAGCACATGGATTCCGCCAAGCATCACGACGCCACCGGCGCGCCAAATGCGCTGTTGCTGGCGAACGCCCGCCGCCTCGTCGAAAGTGACAAGCCCATCATCTTCCGCATTCCCGTCATTCCCACGGTCAACGACACGCCGGAGGAAGTCGCCGCCATCGCCGCCTTCGTGCGCGAGCTGCACGACCTACGCATGGCGCAGCATAACGCAAATTGCCACAATTCGCCCGCATCAGCGGAGCCGGCGCCCATCACCCTGGAACTGCTCGCGTTCCACCGCATGGCCGGGGATAAGTACAACAGCCTCGGATGGGACTATCGCGCCGCCAACTTGAACCCGCCCACCAAAACGCAGATGGCGGCGCTGGCAGATGCAGCGTCAGCCCAAGGCGTTTTGGTGCTTGGAAACGTCAGAGGTCACGGCAGATAACATGGTCGATCTACTCAAATTCACCCTCATCCTCGGCGTAACGATTTTTCTGTTGACGCGCAAATGGGATCTCGGTCTGATCCTGCTGTTGGATACGGGACTGGCAGCGATCCTGTTTGCCTATCCCTTCTTGAGCCTGCTCCACTCCATTCTACAGGGAGTGGTCGCCGTGGACACCCTCAATCTGGCAGGGGCCGTCTTCCTGGTGCTGGTGCTGGCCGAATTGATGCGCCGCACGCAGGCGATGGAGCGCATGGTGGCCGCGCTGCAAGTCGTCGTGCCGGATAGCCGCATCGTGCTGGCGCTGATGCCCACAATGATCGGCCTGATGCCGATGCTCGGCGGTGCGATGTTCTCCGCGCCGATGGTCAACGAGATCGGCGCGCGGCTCGACCTGACGCCCAGCCGGAAAACGTACATCAACTACTGGTTCCGCCACTCGATGGAATACGTCTTCCCGCTCTACTCCTCGCTGCTGATGGTCTCGGCGCTGCTTGGCGTCTCGGTTTACGCGTTCGTGCGCGCCTCGTGGCCGCTCACCCTCGCTGCGATGCTCGGCGGCGTCATCTGGGGATTGGCGGGCATCCGCCAGGAGCAGCGCACGTACAACGGGCAAAGCAAAGGCGCAGCCTGGCGCGACCTGTTTGCCAGCACTTGGCCGATCCTGCTGGTGATTTTGGTGGTCGTCGTCTTGCAGTTCAACATGCTCATCAGCCTGGCCGTTATCTGCATACTGTTTATCACCGTCAAACGTATCGGGCCAAGCCAGTGGCGCGAGGTCATTGTGCGTAGTTTCCCCATCCAAACCTTCTCGTCGATTTTTGGCGTGATGATTTTCAAGCAAGTGTTGCAAGACGTGGGCGCAGTGGAGCAGATTCCGCATGCGTTGAGCACGCTCGGCCTGCCGCCGTTGATCGTCGCCTTTATCGTGCCCATGCTGGTGGGCCTGGTGACGGGAACCGCACCCGCAGCGATGGCGCTAAGCCTGCCATTGGTTGCGCCGCTGCTCACCGGGCTGCCTATCGAAGCTCTGGCCTCCGGTGTGTGGATGTTCGTCGGGTGTTTTAGTGGTATTATGCTCTCACCGATGCATCTGTGCCTGGCGCTCACGCACAACTACTTCGGCGCAAGCTGGGGCGCGCTCTACAAGGCGCTGCTGCCCTCCGTCAGCGTGGTCATCGCCACTGCCGTAGGTATTTTGCTGCTACGTTGAGCGGTTTTGTCAACGGATTTTAACGGATTCGAACTTCGACTTTAGACATTGGACTTTCGCCTTTCGACTATGAGCAAGGAGAAAATGATGCCAGACCACAAAATAGCCCTGATTACGGATAGCACGTGTGACCTACCCTTAGCCTTGCGCGAACAGTACGCCATCAACGTGATCCCCTTAGCGGTCATCTGGGGAGATGAGCAGTTGCGCGACGGGGTCGATATCAAGCCGGAAGCGTTCTACGAGCGCCTAGTCAATGACCCGACTTATCCCACAACATCGCAGCCGACGCCGCAGGAGTTTCTCGATATCTACGAGAGGGTGCGGCGGCAGGGCGCCCAAGAAATCGTCGCGATCACCATCAGCAGCGCTATGAGCGGCACTTACGAGTCCGCCCAGATGGCGGCGCCGATCATCGATATACCGGTGCATCTCTTCGATTCCAGGTCAAACTCGATGAGCCTGGGCTGGCAAGTGCTGGCAGCAGCGCGAGCGCGCGAAGCGGGCGGAGACGCGGCTGCCATGATCGCCGCCGCCGACGCAGCCCGCAAAACGATGGCCTACATCATCACGCTCGACACGTTGGAATACCTCCATAAAGGCGGGCGTATCGGCGGCGCGAGCGCGTTCATCGGCACACTGTTGAACTTCAAGCCGCAGATTACGGTGAACCACGAGACGGGTATGGTCGAGGCCGGACGCCGCGCGCGAACACGCCAGAAGGCGTTGGACGCGCTCCACGACGACTTCTTTGCACAGCTTGACACTCGCAAGCCGATGCGCGTCGCCGTGCTACACAACGCCGCGCTACGGGAGGCAGAAGCACTGGCGGCGCGCGTACAAGCCGAGTTTGCACCGCGTGAACTGCTCATCAGCATCGTTTCGCCGGTGCTGGGCGTGCACACCGGACCGCGCGCCGTCGCCCTGGTTGGATATACGGAGGAGTAAAGTTCACTCAGTCGACGGAGCAAAGAGGTGTGAAAACCAGGATTAGCGCAATCCTCATCGCCGCGCTTGCCGTGGTCGGCTTGACGCTGCATCTGACACTGCCACTAACGGCAAATATGCACGGCACCAAGCCGGTGGACAGCGCCGTCATCACGTCCACGGTCGCGCCGCGCAACGTCATCCTCTTCATCGGCGACGGGATGGGGCCGGAGCAGGTGCGCGCCGCCGGGATGTACCAAGGTGGCGCTGCGGGAACGCTGGTGATGGAGTCCTTCCCCTACTCCAGCACGATGACCACCTATTCAGCCAACAGCGCCGTCACCGATTCGGCGGCGAGCGCTACCGCGATGGCGACCGGGCACAAAGTCAACAATGGAGTACTCTCCATCACTTGGCCGGGCGACGGTCGCGAACTCGAGACACTGCTCGAACGCTTCCACAGACACTGCAAACGTGCCGCCCTGGTTACAACAACATACGCCACGCACGCCACGCCTGCCGCATTCGGCGCGCACGAACTCTCACGCAATTACACCAACAACATTGCCTGCGATTACCTGGTACAGACCAGGCCCGACGTGCTATTCGGCGGCGGAGCCAATGCTCTGAATCCCGACAACGCTACTGCCGCCGGATACACGGTGGTATTCAACCGCACAGAAATGCGAGCGGTCAGGCCGCCACTTGATATGCCGGTTTCTGGGCAGTTCGGGGATACCCATCTCCCTTACGAGTACGATTATTTCATTGGCGCCGATTCCGGCTATAACACGCTTCCGCATCTCTCGGAGATGGTCACGACGGCACTGGTGCTTCTGGAACACACCCCTGATGGGTTCTTTATAATGGTCGAAGGTGGGCGAATCGACCACGCCGGGCACGCCAACGATATCGCACGCACCGTCTTCGAAGTCCTCGAGTTCGACCGCGCCATCGAAGTCGCCTACACGTGGGCCGTCTCCCGCACCGATACGCTGATCATCGTCACGGCGGATCACGAAACCGGCGGTCTGAACATCATCGCCAACAACGGCGCGGGGAACTTCCCCACCGTCACCTGGGTAACAACGGGGCACACCGCCACACCCGTTCCCGTCTACGCCTGGGGCGTGAATGCAGAACTGGCGCTACAGGTAACGGACAACACGCATATTCACCAGTTAGCGCTCGCGGGCTTCACAGAACCAACCTCGTGCGGGCCGGTTGCAGCACGCATTGCCAATTTCCATGTTCGGGCCAGACAGATCGAATGGCTCAGCATTGCCGGGGTCGCTGTAAGCGTTGGCCTGCACGCAATACAGAAGACGCGCACACGACCCGTGAAGCCGCGCCAGAACGTTGGAACGTTCGAACGTTAAGGCGGTTTCCAAAGGAGATTCTATTTGCCCATTCGCTACGGCGCACACTGTTATCTGTTTACCGATGGCTGGTCGGATGACCGCCTGTCCATTTTGGACACGGCCAAAGCGACCGGGCTGGACGTGTTCGAGGTGGTCGTCGGCGACGACGTGACCTACACACCGCACCTCACCCGGCAGCGGGCAGAAAGTCTGGGGCTAAGACTCACCGTCAGTCCCGGCGGATTATGGCCAGTGAACTGCGATCTCTCCACCGACGATCCGGCGGACCGCGTGCGCGGTCTGGCATGGCACAAGCGTCAGGTGGATATTGCTTCCGAGCTTGGCGCGGTGGCCTACACAGGCGCGCTCTATGGGCATCCGGGGACAGTGCAGCGC
>JAFGSL010000374.1 GCA_016934645.1 Anaerolineae bacterium | reverse complement strand
TGTGACAGGCTGGGTGCAAAGGACGAACCTGCGTCTTCCTAATGCGCCGCATAAGTTGTCGTTGGTTACGCCAATCCCGACCCTTACACCTTCGCCAACCGCAACGTTGACCCCGACGCCCACGCCGACCGTCGCGTGTCCCGGCGGTCCGTTTTGGGCCGAAGCCTGGCCGTTGAAGGCCTATCGCAGCCCGGAAGGGGGCTGGATCGCCGTTATCTATGCCAGAGGCCACGGCGGAACGTGCGAGTACACTTACCAGTGGAATGTGGACATCAAGAGAGGCCCGACGTTCGACGGTGTGTTCTTCGAGTTTCATCAAGATCGTTATGAAGCTTTGATCGGCACCGTGACAGTCTATTCCGGTGCAGAGGAAATCTCTGTGGCGGTCTATGTCCCGTCACCGTAATGTCTCACATCCCTGAAACGGGTGTAAGGTGGATAGGGCCAGGATAAATATCCTGGCCTTTTGCGTGTATAATTAGGACTATGTCTTCACGTTGAAGTTGTCATTCCAGCGTATAAGGAAGCGGGGACGCGATGAGAGCTGTAGATTTGTTGGTGCACTCGGCGGCGCACTTGTGCGTAGTCCCGCCGCAGGCCGGCGGCTCGCAGCGTGGGGCATGTCTGGGTGAGTTGGGCCTCATCGAAGACGGCGCGGTGGCGATTGCCGAAGGCCGGGTGGTTGCGGTGGGGCCGACCTGTGAAATGGCGGCGCAATTCCGCGCTGCCCACGAGATCGACGCGCATGGCAAGGTGGTTTGTCCCGGCTTTGTCGATCCGCACACGCATCTGGTGTGGATGGGTGACCGTGCGGCGGAGTTCGAGCGCCGTATTGCCGGCGCGACGTATATGGAGATTATGGCGGCGGGCGGCGGCATTATGTCCACCGTGCGCGCCACGCGCAACGCCTCTGTGGATGAGATGGTCGCAACGATGCGCCCGCGTCTTGATCGAATGCTCGCCCACGGTGCGACGACCGTAGAAGTCAAGACGGGCTACGGCCTGGAAACCGGCGTGGAGTTACGGCAGTTGGAGGCGATTGTTTCGCTTGACCGTAGCCACCCGGCCACGCTCGTCCCCACATTTCTGGGGGCGCATGCCGTCCCCGCCGAGTACAAAGGCGGCGCCGACGCTTACGTGGATGTGGTCATTCACGAGATGCTGCCTGCCGTCGCCGCGAAGGCACGCGCGCTGGGATTGGAGCGCTTGCCTTTCTGCGATGTGTTCTGCGAAGACGGTGCGTTTGATCTGGGCCAGAGCCGGCGCATCCTTGAGGCGGCGCGGGCGTTGGGTTTCCCGCTAAAAATTCACGTCGATGAGTTTGCGTCGCTCGGCGGGACGAAGCTGGCCGTGGAATTGGGCGCGACATCGGCGGATCACCTGGTCACGACGCCGCCGAAGGACATCGCGGCGCTCGGTGCGTCGGATACGGTGGCGGTGTCGCTGCCATGTACACCGTTTGGCCTGGGGCATCACGACTACACACCCGCCCGCGCACTCCTGGAAGCGGGCGCGGCGCTAGCGCTGGCGAGCGATTGCAATCCGGGCACGGCCTGGAACGAGTCGATGCCCTTTGTCATCGCGCTGGCATGCCGCTATCTGCGACTGACGCCCGCGCAGGCGCTTGTCGCGGCGACGCTGAACGCAGCCTGCGCGCTCGGTCTGGGCGACAGGGTGGGGAGCCTCACTCCGGGCTACGCGGGCGACCTGCTCATCCTGGACGTCCCTGATTACCGGCATCTGGGCTATCGCTTCGGCGCGAATCCTGTGGCGATGGTTATCAAGGGAGGCGAGGTTGTGGCCGTGAGCGGGCAAGTGATGTCCTTATGACAGTCGATGTGGAGCGTGGCGCGACGTTCACCCTGCTCGTCGAAGGGGACGGCAGGCGTATCGACAGTTATATCGCTGAGGCGCTGCCGGAATTGTCGCGCACGGCGGCGCAACGTCTTATTGACGCGGGGGAGGTGACGGTGAATGATGCTGCGCCCCGTTCGTCGTATAAGGTGCGGCGCGGCGATACGGTAGTAGTGCGCGTTCCCCCACCACAGCCTGTGACGCTGTTCCCTGAAGCATTGCCGCTGGATATTCTGTACGAGGACACCGACATTTTGGTGCTCAACAAAGCGACGGGGATGGTGGTGCATCCGGGCGCGGGGAATCTTTCCGGCACGCTGGTCAACGCGCTGCTGGCGCATTGCGATGATTTGCAGGGTATCGGCGGTGAGCTGCGGCCCGGCATTGTGCACCGGCTGGATAAGGACACATCCGGCGTGCTGGTCGTCGCCAAGCACGATCGGGCGATTCGGGCATTGCAACGGCAGTTCAGGGAACGCGAGGTACGCAAGACTTACGTCGCGCTGGTGATCGGCAACATCGCGCAGGCTGAGGGGGTGATTGAGGCGCCGATCGGACGGCATCGCGTGCACCGCCAGCGCATGGCCGTCATTGCAGACGGCAAACCCGCGCGCACGCGCTGGAAGGTGCGCGGGCGCTATCACGATGACTGGAATCATCCCTACACGCTGTTGGATGTGCGGTTGCTGACCGGGCGCACGCATCAGATTCGCGTGCACTTTGCCTGGCTCGGCTATCCACTGGTGGGCGATGCCATCTATGGCCCGGCGCACAGCCCACTGTCCGCGCCGCGTCAGTTTCTCCACGCCCGCGCATTGACGTTGCGGCACCCGACGACAGGAGAAAAGATGACGTTCTCTGCGCCCTTGCCGGATGATTTGGTGGATTTTTTGGCGTCTCTGTCATTTGACGATTAGGGCAAATTCAGGTATCCTTCACAAGTGAAAAAACAGCGTTTAGATGTCTTGTTGGTAGAGCGCAACCTGGCAGAGAGCCGTTCGCTGGCGCAGCGCTTTATCCGTGCGGGTGAGGTGCTGGTGGATGGGCAATTGGCCGACAAACCGGGCGCCGATGTGGCGGAAGATGCTGCCATCACGCTCAAGGCCAAACCACGCTTCGTGAGCCGGGGCGGTGAGAAGCTGGCGGCTGCGTTGGCTCGGTTTCCGGTGAACGTTACCGGGCTGGTCGCGGCGGACATCGGCGCTTCGACGGGTGGGTTCACGGACTGCCTGTTGCAACACGGCGCGGCGAAAGTCTACGCCATCGACGTGGGCTATGGGCAACTGACCTGGGAACTGCGCCAGGATGCGCGGGTGGTGGTGATGGAGCGGGTCAATGCGCGCTATCTGACGGCGCTGCCGGAGCCGATGGATGTGATCGTGTCGGACGTGTCGTTCATCTCGCTGCGCATCGTCTACGCGACGGCGGTGAAGTGGCTCAAGCCGGGCGGTATGGTGATCTCGCTGATCAAGCCGCAGTTCGAGGCCGGGCGTGAGCACGTCGGCAAAGGCGGCGTGGTGCGCGATCCGGCAGTTCACCGGCAGGTCTTGGAGACGGTAACGGCGGAAATGGCGGCGTTGGGCCTGGGTCTGCGTGGTTTGATGGTTTCCCCGCTACTTGGCCCGGCCGGCAACGTGGAATTTTTAGGATGGTGGGTCTTGGGCGCAGACACTGAAGATATTGGGTCGTGGATTAATCAAACTTTGAGCACCGTTTGAACGTTCCAACGTTTCAACGTTCTAACGCTGAAGGAGAGGGATGGATTCGCAGCATATTCGGAATTTTAGCATTATCGCGCACATCGATCACGGTAAGTCCACGTTGGCCGACCGGCTACTGGAAGTGACCGGAACGGTCGAGTCGCGGAAGTTTGCCGGTGGGCAATCGCAGGTGCTCGACAGCATGGATCTGGAGCAGGAGAAGGGGGTGACGATCAAGGCGTCGGCGGTGCAGATGCACTGGACAGCAACTGATGGCGAGGAATACGAGTTGAACTTGATCGATACACCCGGCCACGTGGACTTTGCGTACGAAGTGAGCCGGGCGCTGGCAGCCTGTGAGGGTGCGGTGCTGGTTGTCGACGCGACACAGGGCATCGAAGCGCAGACGTTGGCAAATCTGTACCTGGCGTTGGAAAACGATCTCGAAATCGTACCGGTGATCAACAAGATCGATCTGGCAACGGCGGATGTGGAACGGGTGACGCAGGAGGTGGCAGAGTTGATCGGTGTGCCGCTGACGGACGTGATTCCCGTCTCTGCGAAGGATGGGACGAACGTGGCGGCGGTGTTGCAGGCCGTCGTGGATCGTGTTCCGCCGCCCAAAGACTCCGACGTAGATGCCCCGTTGCGTGCGTTGGTGTTCGATTCGCACTACGATTCGTACAAAGGCGTGATCGCTTACGTGCGCCTCTACGAAGGCCAGGTGACGGGGACGATGCCATTGCTGATGATGGCGACCAATGCGAAGACCGAACCGGTGGAGGTGGGCGTCTTCAAGCCGGGTATGACGCCAGTGGAGCGGCTCTTTGCTGGTGAAGTCGGTTACATTGCCACCGGTTTCAAGTCGGTGCGTGAGGCGCACGTCGGCGATACGGTCACTGAGCATCGGCGTGCGGCTGTGGAACCGTTGGCAGGTTACCAGCCCGCCAAACCGATGGTTTTTGCTAGCCTGTATCCTTCCGAAGCCGACGATTATGATAATCTGCGCGATGCGTTGGAAAAACTGCAACTTAATGATGCTTCGCTCACGTATGAGCCGGAGACGTCGCAGGCGCTGCAATTTGGCTTCCGTTGTGGGTTTTTGGGTCTGTTCCATATGATCATTGTGCAGGAGCGGCTGGAACGCGAGTATGCGCAAGACCTGGTCGTCACCGCGCCGAGTGTGGCTTACCAAGTGCTCTTGACGAGCGGGGAGGAGATCGAAATCCACCGTCCCGCCGACCTGCCCGATCCGTCGCTTATCGATGAGGTGCGCGAGCCGTGGATGAAGGTGCAGGTGATTACGCCTAACGAGTACCTTGGCGTGCTGATGGAGATTTTCCGCCGCAAGCGCGGCAACTTTCTGCTCACCGAGACGCTGGATCAGAAGCGGGTGCTGCTCACGTTCGAGGTGCCGCTGGCGGAGATGGTCATCGATTTGCACGACCGCATTAAGTCGGCGACGCGCGGGTATGCTTCGATGGACTACAGTTTCGACAGTTATCGCGTCGATGACCTGGTGAAGGTAGACGTGCTGGTGAACAAGGAGCCGGTCGATGCGCTGGCGATCATCGTCCATCGCGATATGGCCTACGACAAAGGCTCGCTGCTTATCCGCAAGATGAAGGAGGCGAT
>JAFGSL010000373.1 GCA_016934645.1 Anaerolineae bacterium | reverse complement strand
CGCGGTTTTTGGGATCACGTTATCCGAGATGAGGTTGACTATGCTAACCATTTCAATTACATTCACTATAACCCGATCAAGCATGGCCTTGTGCAACGGCTGTCGGATTACAGATATAGCAGCTTTCACGAATACCTGCGTCTGGGTTGGTATGAACCAGATTGGGGAAATGCAGAAACAGAAGCCATTGCCAAGTTGAATTTCGAGTAGCCGTGTTCCCGTAGCCGCGCTTTCTATAGCGCGCCCATTCCATAAGCGCGCTCCCGGGAAACGCGGAATGGAATCCGCGCCTACATTACACGTCGTAGCCGCGCGTTCCATAGCACGTGATAACGTCACAGGAGATCTATGACACAACCGAAGCCATCACCAACCCGCACCACCGCCCGCCAACTCGCCAGCGTCATCAAATCCGCGCGCGACATCATGCGCAAGGACAAGGGCCTCAGCAGCGACCTCGATCGCCTGCCAATGCTCACCTGGATCATGTTCCTCAAATTCCTGGACGATATGGAACACAACCGCGAAGTCGCCGCCACCCTTGAAGACAAACCCTACCGCCCTATCGTCGCCTCACCCTATCGCTGGCGCGATTGGGCTGCTGATCCGGGCGGCATCACCGGCGACAATCTCCTCGCTTTCGTCAACTACGACGAAGCCACTCGGCCCGATGGCACCAAAGGCTCCGGCCTGTTCGCCTACCTGCGCAACCTGCAAGGCACTCCCGACGATCCGCGCCCCAACGTCGTCGCCACCATCTTCCAAGGCACCGCCAACCGCATGCAGAACGGCTATTTGCTGCGCGACGTGATCAACAAGGTCAACAGCATCAACTTCGCCTCTACCGCCGAAATGCACACGCTGAGTATGCTCTACGAAAGCATGCTCAAGGAAATCCGCGACGCGGCGGGCGATTCGGGTGAACTCTATACCCCGCGCCCCGTCGTACAGTTGATGGTTCGCGTCACCGACCCGCGCCTGGGTGAACTCACCGAAGACCCTGCGAGCGGCACGTGCGGCTTCCTCGTTGAAACCTTCGAGCACCTCAAAGACCAGGCGCAGACCGCGCAGGATTTTCACATTCTCCAGTATGCCAGTATTCGCGGCGGCGAGGCCAAAGCCCTCCCCTACCTCCTCGGCCAGATGAACCTCCTGCTCCACGGCCTCGAAGCGCCGGACATCACCTACGGCAACAGCCTGGCGACGCCCCTGCGCGACATCGGCCCGCGCGACCGCGTGGACGTGATCCTCACCAACCCGCCCTTCGGCGGCGAGGAAGAAGCCGGCATCCAGGACAACTTTCCCAAAGATATGCGCACGTCCGAAACCGCGCTTCTCTTCTTGCAGCTCATCATGCGCAAACTCCGCCGCACGCCCAAACCGGGCCGGGCGGGGGTCGTCGTGCCCAACGGCACGCTCTTTGCCGATGGCGTCGCCGCGCGCATCAAAGAAAAACTGCTCAAAGAATTCACCCTGCACACCATCGTCCGCCTGCCCAACGGCGTCTTCGCCCCCTACACCTCCATCCCCACCAACCTGCTTTTCTTCACCGTCGGCGGCCCCACCCGCGAAATCTGGTACTACGAACATCCCCTGCCCGAAGGCCGCAACAACTACACCAAAACCAAACCCCTGCGCTTCGAGGAGTTTGAACCGCTGCTGAAATGGTGGGATGCGCGTAAAGAAACCGACCAGGCGTGGAAGGTTCCCATCGAGGACGTGCTCAAATACGACACCGAGGGCAACCTGCTCTCCGCCAACCTCGACCTCAAAAACCCCAGCGCCGCCGAGGACATTGCGCACCGTCCGCCGGAGGAATTGGTGGCGGATATTGTGAAAAAGGAGCAGCAGATTTTGACGCTGATGGCCGAAATCGCGGTAGAGTTGGAGGATAAGCCTCGATGAGCAAAACGTCCGTCTCGGCGCGTAGCTACTTCGTGGATGAAGCCGGCGACGCGGTCCTCTTTTCCTCCAAACGTCGCGGCAAGGTCATCGTCGGCACCTCTGGCTGCTCGCGATATTTCATCCTCGGAATGGTCGACATCCCCGATGTCGCAACTGTGGGCCGGGAGCTGAATATTTTGCGTGCCGAACTCCTGGCCGATCCTTACTTCAAAGGTGTGCCCTCGATGCAGCCGGACGCTCACAAGACCGCTGACGCCTTCCACGCCAAAGACGACATACCCGAAGTGCGGCGCGCCGTCTTCGATCTGCTGCGCCGTCACGAGTTCCACTTCTCCGCCGTCGTGCGCGACAAGCTCAGCGTCGTGCGCTACGTGCGCGACCGGAATCGCCAGGACTCCGTCTATCGCTATCACCCCAATGAACTCTATGACTACCTGGTGCGGCGACTCTTCAAGAACCGCTTGCACAAAGACGACGAATACCACATCTACTTCGCCAGGCGCGGCAAGGCCGACCGGACGGCGGCGCTACAAGCCGCCCTCGAAACGGCCCGGCAGCAATTCTCGCACCAGTACAACCTCACCAACCACGCCACCATCAACGTCATCCCCACCACGCCTGCGGCGTGTCCGGGGCAGCAAGTGACCGACTACTTCCTGTGGGCCTTGCAGCGCTTCTACGAAAGTGGGGAAGGGCGTTACATCGAACTCTTGTGGGATTCGGTGAGCGTCATCCACGATATGGACGACACCCGGAAAGCTGGCTACGGCATCTATTACACACGAAAAAAGCCGCTGTCACCAGCGGCTTTACAAGACCGTCCGGGGATATAGGATGGTGCACCCGAAGGCGCGCCCTCACACGGCATGGAGCCGATTTTTGTCCCCGGAACATACATATTATAGCATAAAATAGCAGAATTTGTCAAAAAACTTCGTTGGAGTAGAGAATGAATAATAGTCCGTGGCCGATAGTGCCTTTAGGTAAGGTTATCGAACAACGTAAAGAGTTCATTACGATAGATGACTTTGTTACTTACAAGCGTTGTCGTGTGCAATTGCACGCACAGGGGATAGTGTTACGTGATGAAATTGAGGGTTTGAAACTCAGAACCAAGAAGCAGCAGGTCTGTCAGGCTGGCGAGTTTCTGGTCGCCGAGATTGACGCCAAAGTTGGCGGTTTTGGCATCGTTCCACCGGAACTGGAAGGCGCGATTGTGAGCAGCCACTATTTCCTGTTCGTAATTGACGAGACCAAGCTGGACAAACGCTTTCTGGATTACTTCATCCGCACGCCCGATTTCCAGGATCAGGTCAATGCGCGCGGCTCAACCAATTATGCCGCTATTCGCCCTCATCATGTCATGGCCTATGAAATCCCCCTCCCCCCACTGCCCGAACAACGCCGCATCGTCGCCCGCATCGAAACCCTGGCGGCGAAGGTCGAGGCCGCGCGGGAACTGCGCGAACAGGCGATGGCAGAGGTAGAAGCTATATTTGCGTCCTCGGTTAACCAAATATGGCAAAACAGGAAAACATGGATGAAAAAGGCAGTAGGGGAAATTGCCAAAACTGTTTCAGGACAAGTTGACCCAAGAATTGAACCCTATGCCAGTTTGCCTCACATCAATGGTACAGTGATAGAATCTGGAACGTGCCGTTTGTTGCGAGATTATCAACTTGCCAAAGAAGATGGCGTTACAAGTGGGAAATACCATTTTCGAGCCGGCACGATCCTTTACTCAAAGATCCGTCCTTACCTCAAGAAGGCAGTACAGGTACCTTTTGAGGGTGTTTGTAGCGCAGATGTTTATGCGTTTGAATGGATTGATCCTAAAATAGAGCCACGCTTTTTTATGTACTCTCTTGTGAGCCCACAATTTACAGAATATGCCAATGAGCGTTCAGGTCGGACTCGTATCCCGAAGTTGAATCAGAAGCAGCTATTTGCATTTAGAATGACCTATCCCTCTCTCCCCGAACAACACCGCGTCGTCGCTCACCTCGACGCCTTGCAGGCCAAACTCGCGCAGGTCCAGCAACACCAGGTCGCCACCCAGGCCCGCCTGGACGCCCTCCTGCCGTCCATTTTAGATCGGGCGTTCAAGGGAGAGTTGTGAGTCCCGTAGCCGCGCTTTCCATAGCGCGCACCGTCGCGGAATAGAATCCGCGCCTACAACACGCACCCATCGTCCATTTCCACCATCCGTGGTGCTCCCCCACACCGCCCAACATGGCAGAGAAAAGCCCGGCACTGTTTCAGCCTAAAAATCCTGAATACCCTGCCCATCCATGTAGAAAACTGCCCCGTCCGGCGGGTGGCAGGATTTTGTTTTTTTTCAGAGACCCAACGTATACTACAAAAAGACCGACAACCAGACCCCTCGAGGCGGGAACCCCGAAGGTGTCACCACAAGACACAAGGAAGCATGATGAAAACCCGATGTTTTGCCGTATTGGCTTTGGTGATGGCTATGGCTGCGTTGACTTTGCTCGCGATAAACTGGTCACACCCTGTCATCGCAGCGCAATCACAGCCAAGGTTGCATTCCGATCCTCTTCCTGAATTGGACGTGCCGGTCGAAGCCCCACACCTGCCCCCTCAACCTGAGCGCGCTCAAATCTCGACGGCCCTACAGGATATGCCTCTGATGTTCGTCGAAAACGCCGGTCAGTTCGACGCTGACGCGCGCTTCCAGGTACGCCGGGGGAATACCACCAGCTATCTTGCGGATGACGCACTCTGGTTCTCCGTCCTTGAGCCGGGAAACGAGGAAGAGGAAACGCGCAAAGGGGTCAACCTCAAAATCAGCTTTCCTGGGGCTAACGCACACGCGCGTCTGGAGCCTTTCGATCGTTTGGATACGCACGTCTCCTACTTTACCGGCAGCGACGCCGCCAACTGGCAGGTCGACGTGCTGGCCTGGGGCGGCGTGCGTTACGTCGCCCTCTACCCCGGCATCGAACAGCCTCGTTCGACTTCCCCGACACGGTTGGAGCTTTTACTGCGCGCGATAGCGGAGGAACGTTCGTCACCAAACTAAACGCGACCGGCAGCGCGCTGGTTTACGGGGGGTGTCTGCAAGGGTTGAACATCTTTGGTCACGACATCGCCCTGGACAGTGTAGGACAGGCCCACGTCGCCGGCGTGGTCGGTGGAGGGCTTTGGACCACCGCCGTCGCGTATCAGGAATCGCACCAAGGGAATAACGATGGCTTTCTCGCCATCGTAAGCACCGACGGCGTCACCCTCACCTATGCGACTTACCTCGGTGGGAATGATGCTGAGTGCAACGGCTCGCCCAGCGGCTGCACGCTCGCGCTGGACGATGGCGGCAACGTCTATCTCGCTGGAGACACCGAGTCACCCAACTTCCCCACCAAGAACGCCTACGACGCTACGTGCGGCACCGACGGCAATTGTGATCCGGTCGGAGGATACCGGGACGCCTTCCTGGTCAAACTCGATCCCGAAGGCAACGGCGCCAGTGATCTCCTTTACGCCACCTTTGTCGGGCACAGCGGGGAGGATGCCGCCGCAGGCGTGGCCGTGGACGGCGCGGGCAACGCTTATCTCGCTGGCTATACTGCCTCCCACGACTTCCCCACCACTTCCGGAGCCTATATGGATATATCTACGCCGTTGGAACCACCGACTCCGTCGACTTTCCCACAACAGCCGATGGCTATGACACATCCCGGGGCGGCACCAGCGATGCCTTTGTGGTCAAGCTAAATCCGGTGGGCAACGGTGTGGCTGATCTCTTGTACGCCACCTATCTGGGTGGGGACAACGGCACCGAGATTGGCTACGCCCTCGCCGTGGACACGGGAGGTAATGTCTACATCACGGGCCAGACGACCGCCAGTGATTTCCCCACCTCCCAAAACCCCTTCGACACCTCTTACAACGGCGGCACGCACGACGCCTTTATGGTCAGGTTGCCAACGGCAAAGCTATATATCTACCTGCCCCTCGTTTTGCGTGGCCAATGACGTGTCGAAAGATTAGTTCAATGGCGAGGCAGGCCAGCGTAGCCAGGCTGCCCTTTCGAAATTGACATGGATAGTCAGGATGGGCAGGATACAGCCTAAAAACTGAATATCCTGTCCATCCATGTTGAAGCAATTTTATTCAATCGCCGATGATCTTCACCAGCACCCGTTTGCGCCGCCTGCCGTCGAATTCGCCGTAGAAGATCTGCTCCCACGGGCCAAAGTCCAACCGTCCCCCGGTCACGGCAACAACGACCTCGCGGCCCATCACCTGCCGTTTGAGGCGCGCGTCGCCGTTGTCCTCACCGGTACGGTTGTGGCGGTAACTCTTCATTGCTGCCTCCCTTCTGCAAGCAACCTCACTCCGACGCTTAAGACGGATCACAATCCGGCGCAAGCATTTTCGTTATTGTTGGTTAAGTCGACTTTTTCACCCGCTCCAATCACGTCATCCACCGGATGCAGCACCAGCGATGGATAATGCACGGCCAATTTTCGCAGACTATCCATCGATCCGTCCACCGGCTCGTCGGACCAGCGGGCAAACATCTGCAGCGCGCGCGGATTGATCTGGATCATCTCCGCCAGCATGTGCGCTACCGCCCCACGGGAGACCGGACGCGCGGTCGCGTGGACCGCGCGCCGTCCCACCTGGATGTACACGTGGGGATTGGCGCACGCATTGCGATACCAGTCCGTCTTGCCGCCCCATCCTGCCATCACCGTGTACGTATCGGCAACGGGATCGTGGCGGTACTCCAACGGCGTGATCCGGTGCTTGCCCGTCTTGCGGCCGGTTGTGTGCAGCAGCAACACCCCCTTGCCGATGAGCCATCCCAGGCCGAGTTTATAGAGCCAGATCGGCTGCTTGAAAATCACCCGCCAGACCGGCCCCGGCCTGTCGCGCGGCACCAGATACGTCATCACCACGTGCTCTATCGCCAGGCTAATTCGTTGGAACGGGCTCATATAATCGCTGAAAGCTGCATTACCCCCGCAAATGGACTGGGTAGCGGCTGCGCAGTCTTCCACCGCCGCGCTTGGCCCAGCCCACAGGGAAGCCATCGACGGCGACGAGCACGTAGCCTGCCGGACCGCGGTCGGGCCAGAAACCGCCCCGCAGATAATTCGCCAGCCGGGGATCGTCCTGCGCCAGGTCGACGACTTCACGAACATCCTCCGGTCGCAGCGCCACCGCCAGCGCGTGATCAGGCCAGATTTTGTTGTGGCGCAGCGAAGCTACCCACCAGCCGGGGCGCAACACGTGCAGGCCTTCCCACAACTTGGGATCCATCGGGATCACGTAGAGATCGTCGGTTTTGGTCAGCAGCAACCCCCTGTCAGAAACAGGATCGACCAGCGTCTCGCCGATGGTCTTCTGATAGAGGTTCCAAATGCGTCCAGGGATTGAGCTACCCGTCCAGCGTTCCGGAAGGCCGTTGGGGGGCTCTCCTTGACGGCGCAACAACGCGTAGAAATGACCGTGTCCCGGCCCGGTGTGCGGCCAAAAGCGCCCGGCACGTCGCACTTCATCCGGTGCACTCACCCATTCTGGATGTCCGGGATGCAGGCCCGGCACCTGCGGCAGATCGACAATCTCGAAATCGGAATGCGCAGCCAGGAAAGCGGCAATGACGCCTTCGTTCTCTTCCGGAGCAAAGGTGCACGTCCCATAGAGCAACCGCCCGCCAGGGCGCACCAACGGCGCGGTCTGTTCGAGGATCTGCTTTTGGCGACGCGCGTTACCGAACACCGTATCCACGCTCCAGTCGCGGATCGCTTGTGAATCGCGGGAGAAGGTGCCTTCGCCGGAGCATGGTGCGTCCACCAGCACCGCATCGAACAACCCAGGCCAGCGCGCGGCCAACCGTTCCGGCGTCTCATTGGTGACGAGCGCGTTGGTGACACCCATGCGTTCCACGTTCATCGCCAGCACCGAGGCACGGCGCCGGACGATCTCGTTGGCGACGAGGACGCCTGTAGTACCAGGCAACATCCGTGCGGCAGACCGCATCCGTGCGGCGAACTGCATTCTTGCAGCGAACTGCATTCTTGCAGCGATGTGCGTCGTCTTGCTGCCGGGCGCTGCGGCGAGATCGAGCACCCATTCATCGGGACGGGGATTGAGCAGCACAGCCGCCGCCATCGCGCTGGGGTCCTGCATATAGTAGACGCCGAGTGTGTGGTAGAGATGCGCGCCAGCCTGTGCCTCCTCCTGGAGCCACAACCCCTCCGGGCACCAGGGGATCGGCCGCGTTTCCCACGGGATGCGCGCTTTGAGATCATCCAGCGGGCCACGTGCAGGATTGAGGCGCAACCCCACGTCGCGCTTCGCCAGCGCTGCGAAGAAAGCATCCGCGTTAGCGCGGCCCGCCTCATCGCCAAGCCAGGCGCGCATACGGTTAATAAACTCGGAAGGCCAGGTATCTGGTGGAGTTGTTAGCATCGCCCACTCATCCTATCCGTGGTCACTCTAGTAGGAGGTGGTCAAGTCCGGCATTTCGTGATACTGTCTTAACTCTGGCATAGGGAAATGTCGGGGATCATAAGTCAACAAGATCAGATCGTAATGGCGGGCAGCAGCGGCAATGAACGCATCTGCAATGTCCAATGTCACACCCTGTTGACGATAACAACGCAGCCATTCACCTGCCAGATCGGCGACGTGCCTTTCCACAATGTAACAGGCCAAAACATTGAGGAAACGCAGCGTGACCTCGCGTTCATGCTCGCGCATCCCGGCTAATACTTCCGTACGCGAGATAGCGACAACACCCAACTGCCCTTCCATTGCCAGGCGCGTCAGCAAGGTCGTCGTAGGTTGATGACCCCGGAGATGTTGAATGAGGACGTTGGAGTCCAACAGGTAATCAGCCATCCACCTCCTCCGTGAAGAGAGGCACGCGACGCCAGGATGAGCGCAACTGCTCCAACCAGTGATTCACATCCTCGGGGGTGACCAAATCAGGATGATCGGCAGACTCCCAGGCACCGGAGGTCTCTCGCAGTGCAGATAAGACTTTGAGGCGCGCCAAATATGAGGCCGTGGCTTCGACGACCACTTCACTGCGTTTACCAGAGGGAACCAGTGCATCCAGTTCCTCAAGTAACCGGCGGGGAAAAATCACATTGATACGGCGTACATCTTCATTCATCATTTTATCCACCTTATTGATATGGATATATTACCCCAATTATACACCATATCAGTGAATTTTTCCAGAGCGCCAAGCCTGAGATAAGAACCTATCTGAAAATTCGCCGTTGACGCACCAAAAACACTCGCAATCATAATTTTCGGATAGAATCTAAGTCTATACCAGTCTACTCGGGACGACCGCTTTACCGGCAGCCTTCCTCTCACCGATGGCTTCGCTGCGAGGCCACAATCGCCCGGATGGCATCGGCTTGCGCCTCGATGCTCTCGGCCAAACGGAACTGCACCAGAGCACGGCGCAAATTATGCTCAGCATCTTTTGTCCTGAAGTACACATTGCCTTCCAGGTAATCGGTAAAGAATCGCAACCCTAGCTCAAACGCGATCAAACGCACCGCGTCATAGATGTAGTCGTAATCCTTATCTGTCATGAAATGCTGCGCCTCGGTCATATACCCTTCCAAAATCGCCTGGCACAGATCGGTTTCAAACCGCACTGCATCGAAAGCCTCGGTCTCCTCGCCCAGGGGATTGCAACATGAGCGCAGACAATCACCGATGTCGTAGTGCACCAACCCCGGCTTGACCGTGTCCAGATCGATTATGCTGACGGCCTGCCCGGTGATGTCATCGATCAGAATATTGTTGACCTTAGGATCGCCGTGGATGGGACGCAGCGCCAAGTCGCCGCGCTGGATTGCATCTTCCAGCACCGAAGCCCATTCTCGTCGTGCTACAACAAAATTTCGCGCATAGTCGACATCAGGTGACACCTTGTGATGACCGGTCAGGGCGGTAGTTGTGGCGACGGCATCGTAATGTGCCAGGTAGCGGGGTGTGATGTGAAATCCTTCGAGCGTATCATGAAGTTTCTCCACCGGCAGGTCGCTGATCAAACTATGGAACCGGCCGAGTGCATACCCGATTTCCCCGGCATGGCGCCGGTCCCGAATCGTGTCATACGTCTGGGCATCCTTGACGAACGTCGTCATGCGCCAGAAGCCGGCCTCAGAATCGCGCCAATAATCCGCGCCGTTTTTGGCGCTGATGATATCGGGTGTCTCCCAACGGCGTCCCTGTGCATCCGCGCATCTCCCGTTCGTTGTCTGAATATGCCCCATAAACGCACGCATGTTCAGAATAATCAATTCTGGACGGCGAAAAACTTGCTGGTTGACCTTCTGCAGAATTGCCTTTTCGCGCGGATCAAGTGCCAGCGTGACCAGAAACGTATCGTTCACATTGCCGGAACCATAGCGCTGCACATCCAATACCTCGCCTACAACATCGAACTGTTCGGCAATCGTGCATAAAGGCGTAGATACATCCAACGAACTTAACTGCACTTGCGTCAACTATGCCCCCCTCACGACCAGCGAGTATCCCTGCGCTGGCAACAAAGTAGGGGAAGGTGCATCCAGACACACCTTCCCCTTACAACTTACACCATCAATAATCTTTGAGACGTAGCAGCCTTGGAAAGGTAATGGCAGCTACTGTTTCTCGTATGGTTCGCCGTCGGCAGCAGGCGGGTTGGCCCGTCCCACCACCCCCGCCAGGACAATCATCGTCACCAGGTAGGGCGCCATCAACATGAACTGCGACGGAATCGGCACACGCAGAATCGCCAGATTGGTCCGCAGCGAGTCCGCAAAGCCGAAGATGAGCGAAGCCGCTAGAGAGCCGATCGGATTCCACTTGCCAAAGAGCATCGCCGCGAGGCCGATGAAGCCGCGCCCGGCGGTCATGTTCTCATCGAAGCGCGCTACCGAGCTTAGCACCAGGTACGCCCCACCCAATCCGGCAATCATGCCACCGAGAATGACGTTGACGTAGCGCGTCTTGAACACATTCACGCCCAGCGTGTCGGCAGCCTTGGGATGCTCACCCACGGCGCGCGTGCGCAAGCCCCAGCGAGTGTAGAAGAGCATGATGTGAATCACGCCTACCAAGATCAACATCAGGTAAACCGGCACTGTGTTGGTGAAGAGCACCGGCCCCACGAGGGGTATACGGGACAGAACCGGCAACGGAAGCGCACTGAACGTGGGTGGCCGGTTCAGTTCGGGGATAGATTGCAGATAGCGCGAACCGAAGTAACTGGTCAAGCCTGTCGCCAGAATATTGATCGCCGTACCCGCTATGATCTGGTCCACCTTGTACCGAATGGCCAGCACCGCGAGCAGCGCTCCCATCAGGCCACCGGCGAGCAACGCCGCGAGCAACCCCACCCACACACTCTGACCGAGGCTACCGATCAAGGCTGAGGCAAACGCCCCAGTGAGCATCATCCCTTCGATACCGATATTGATGACGGCGCAGCGTTCACACATAATACCGCTCAGTGCCGCGAGGGTGATGGGGACCGCCCTTAGCAGAGTGGCTTGCAGCATCCCTGTCATATTCATCGAGTTGTCACGGGCCGCCCAGGTAAGGAAAGCCAGCACGAATGCCAGGACCACAACGCCCAAAATCAAGTACACTTGTTTGAAGCCCTTGGCGAGCTGCCAGGCCCCCAGAAAAACCGCCACCACGGCCAGCAGATAAAGCCCTCCTTGCGTGCTAAAAGTCAGACTGCCGATAGGTAACGCCTCGCTCAGTTCCAGATCGAAGGCAAAGGTTGTCCGCTGGCCGCCCGTCGTACCGGGAAGAAAGAGGACGAGCATCAATGCCGCAAAAACCAGAAAAACAATTCCCCACGTCCGCGCCCGGCGAGTATTTTTGTCATTTTCGTTCATGGCGACCTCCTACAGTTGTCCCCAACCGCGCGTCAGCACCATCTCCTCGCCGCCTTCCGCTGTGCGCAGCCGGTACAGTGCACGGATGATTGCCGGGGCCGCGATAAAGATAATGATCAATCCCTGAAGAATATCGGTGAGGTCCAGAGGAACACGCGCAATGGCTTGCATGTTACGGGCGCCGGCCTGCAACGCGCCGAAGAGCAACGATGACAGCACCACACCAAATGGATGGCTATTACCGAGCAACGCTAACGCGATCGCATCAAAACCGTAACCCGAAGAGAAGGCGTTAGGCATAAAGCCGATGACACCGAGAATGTCGTGCGAGGCTGCCAGCCCTGCGAGACCACCGCTTAGTGCCATGGTGAGTACCACCGTGCGGGGCACGTTCATCCCGGCGTATTTCGCCGCGCGTGGATTCTGGCCTACCGTGCGAATCTCGTAGCCGATCGTCGTCTTGAACAGCAGCCAGTAGACGAAAACCGCCGCCAACAATGCCACGAAGAAGCCCACGTTGAAGCGAATATTGGGGTTGGAGGGAAAGAACTGCGTTAACTGGGCCGAAGGCTGGATCAAAGGACTGACCGGACGCCCATCGCCACGTGCCATCGGACCACCCACATCCAGCATATATTCCGCAAAACGGAAGGCAATGTAGTTGAGCATGATCGTATTGATCACCTCATGCGCACCCGTCTTGGCCTTGAGATAGCCGGGGATAGCGCCCCACGCCGCGCCGCCAAGGATGCCAGCCAGGAGCGCCAGCGGCACATGGATGAACCACGGCACCCCAGTAAGCGCGTAGCCCACAAAGACCGTTGTCAATCCAGCAATGAAGTATTGGCCTTCCGCTCCGATATTGAAGAGGCCGCCGCGGAAACCAAGTGCCACGGCCAAACCGGCGAAGATGTACGGCGTGGCGTAGCGCAAAGTCTCGGTAATTGGGTATAGTGACTGCGTCCAAGCGCTCCCATCACCGGTGGTGATCCAGGTACTCAAGCCCCGCACCATCCGCCCCGGGTCGCCAAAGGCACCGGCGAAGAAAGCGGCATAAGCGGTAGCGACCACCTCCACCATGCGTAGCAGACCAGCGCCAAAACCTTCCCTGAATGCATCGTAGACGGAGGTATCCGTCACGACGATCACCACCGCGCCCAGAATGAGCGCCGTGACAATCGCCATCACTGGTGTGAGCAACGCGCGCCAACGGCCACGGGATCGGTGCTTCTGCGCTTTTTCTTGCGTAGTGTTCTTCTCGCTCATGCTACCTCCTTTGCGGCCGTGACGTCGGCCCCGTGTTCATCGGGATGAATTCCTGCCATGAGCAACCCGAGATCTTCGCGAGTCGCTTTCTCGATGGGCACGATGTCCATAATCCGGCCCTCAAACATAACGATGATGCGGTCCGTCAGCGAGAGGATCTCATCCAACTCGGCTGAAACCACCAGCACCCCGGCACCCTCATCGCGTTTGCGGATGAGTTGGGAATGGATATATTCGATGGAACCGACGTCCAGACCACGCGTGGGCTGCGAGGCAATCACTAACTGATCCGGGCGGCTCAGTTCGCGCGCCACAATCACCTTCTGCTGGTTGCCGCCGGACAAACTGCCCGCAGT
>JAFGSL010000372.1 GCA_016934645.1 Anaerolineae bacterium | reverse complement strand
CTTAATGATTTACGGCTAAGAAGTAACGCACCCTGAGTCAGTCGTTCGGCAATTGCTTCCCAGTTTGAATATTCCTCTTGGTGCAGTGAATGACATAACAACCCTATCGCCCCCCAATTCCCCTCAGCAGACCAGGTTGAGTCCAATTCAACCCACCTCAGACTCTGCTGAAAGCTATTGGCTATCAACTGAGTATCCACCGCATGACTCATCACAAAGGCGTACTGTATCCAGGCCCAGTCTAGTGCCTGGCTCTCTAGATCCAGACACTGCCAACGATAGAGCAGATTGCTTTTCAGTTCGTTTCGATAAGCGTATAGGTCGAGCATTTATAGAAACCACGCTTTCTCACGCAGTTTGCCGTTGGCTATCAGACTATTCCACGATCCTAGCCCGATGTCGAGTGCCAAAGCACAGATACACTGCGAGTAGTTGATTGTAACTGGCAGTGATTTTGCATTGAACCCTCGCCAGTTGACTTTGGCAAAGCACTGAATCTGTTTGAGCAGTCGAGGAAATTCATCAGCACTCATCGTTGAACGACGGTCCAGTCCCACGTCCCAAACATTCGGCACCCCCATTCGACTACGTTTCTCACCCTCACGTCCGTCCAACAGAAGGAGTGCACGACGCAAGCCGATATCTACCCTCAAACCGGTTGGTGGAACGTAGGTTCTGTGCGAAGTATCAAATAGCCTGAATCCTGAATACTCATTCAGATGGACCATAGCATACGGGATACGTAACCCTAATCTTGTCAATGCTCCTTCTACTGCTTCTAGCTCTCTGTAGCCGGGACGTTTGTGAAAATGTATTACCAGAGAGCCAGGAACACCATAGACCTGGAGATATTCATTGTAGGCGTCAATGATCAGTTCCCTTAGACCGTGTACATAATCTGACCAATCAACGACCGGTGTTTTGGAGTGAAGCAGCAAGTATTCTCCATCCTGATTGAACAGTGTAACAAAACCTACCACATATTTCCTGTTCTTATCTTGCGCCCGACTGACCCCCATAATCAGCTCTCGGTGATCAGTTGTATCGGCTACCACCCAGGGCGTTCCGCCGACTTTGGCATAAGTCGCAAGAGCAATATTAGCCAATACCCAAGGTGTCTGATTCGTGCCTAACCGACTGGTTAGAACATATTGGCAGGGGATACCGTTTGACAATAAGACCGCCTTGCCTATGCTGTAGATCTCTTCATTACGTTGGGTCACCAGGACGAAAACCAGATCGCAGTTATGTGTAGCCAGGCTCATTGCTGCTCGCTGAATCGCCTGTGGGTGCTCTTCGATGATCTCGTGCTCATCGAATGGATCAAATTGGAGTGCGACCCGAAACCAAGGCTTAAATCCTGGATAACTCTGTCCCTCGCCATACACAAGTCCTTTGACAAAAGATTCCTTGTCCCGAACGGATGACCGAGGGTAGATCAACCCACACCGGATCTCACTCATCGCAAATAGATTCATATCATACGGACCGAATTTTCGAATCCCAGTCATCGGCCTAGATTCGGTCGCGTACTTGGAAGCGCTATTGAAACGCAAGCTTACAGGCGATAGCACTTGGCCATAGAGATTCATCTGTCTGGCTCTCGATCAACTAATACTACACGGGCAGGACTCTGAGCAAGCTCAGCACGTACACCGCAAGGCAGTGTAAACAAGTGACGAGCATTAAGGAACGGCAAAGTCTGTTGTAGCAGCCTTTGCCGCGAGATCTCAAGATTGATGTCCCCTCTGGGTGAAAGATCACCTTGTCTTTGCCTCAATTGTCTCAATGTTGCACTTCCAAACCTCGCAACAACATCTGCCACACCAAGCGTGTGATCTGCGCGATCCCGATAAGCAAACGCCGCGTCAATGACTATGCCGAATGCAATGTGTTCGTGCTCTGCATCCCACAGAAACTGCCCCCGAAGTTCGAATCCTCGGTACATCCTAACGCCGGTTTGCGTTTCGAACAAAGGATGCCCAAACTGATATACTCTGGTCACTCCCTTGTTCCATTCGCATGTATACCCTGCTTGCTCCAGACTACGAACGTACCCTTGCAGGATCATCCGTTCCGTAAGTTGTGGATGCTCTCGCAAAACGAGCATTTTTTTCGCAAATCCCAGGTCTGTGAGGACAGCGGCTTGCATTCCATACCCAAAGACAGTATCATCCCACGCGTAAATCCATACATCCAATCCTTTAGCTTTCAGTTGATCACGCAGACCCCGGAGACTGAGATACTTGGCGCGATCAGCAACCATAATGTAGGCCTGTTCCTCTCCAAGAAAGGCTTCAAACAAATTGACGTAGATCCCAGGATCCAGGGCTATCCTTTGAGTTGAATTGGAAACTGGCTCGTGTTGATGTTCTGTGTTTATCTGCAGCAACGCCGAAGGCACTGTCCGAGATTCTTTTTGGTGTCGTGCCAACTGTTTGATGTAAATTGTCTGCCCTTCTTCTGTTAGCAATCGCCAGGAACGTGCCACGGCCGATTTTGCCACTGGCTCATGCTCAGTGGAATCCTGAACAAGACAATGGCCTAATGGTCCTACAAAGACATTCCTTGTGCCTACATCAAGTTCCCTCAACACCTGGGCATTCGAACGTTCACTCCATACTTCGTCTCTGGGCTCAAAGCCAGAATCTTCTGTAGCTCTTATTTGCGCAAGCGAATCAGCTCTTTTCAGAAGATATTGTCTGTCTTGAATAGCGATCCACTCACCGGGAATCCACTCCCTACCGCACAATGCCCCCAACAGCCCACCGACCATGCACGCTATGGTGTCAGTATCAGAGCCTCGGGCAAAAGCAGCCTCAAGCAGCCCTGTGATAGGATCTACCGCATACCTCGATGCCAGATACACTGCCGCCAATGCACCAACTGTACCAGCTCCGCTGGTGTTCCGATCGAAGCATCCCAATTGCTTCATGACTTCCTGATCAACTGATAACGCTCCCTGACTCATAGCAGCACGGCAAGTTTGCAGTCCTGTGCACACCTCTTCAACGACGTCAAGCCAGAGCGCGGGATATCCCCCCCCAATTGCACGATCGGCTGCAGAGACCCATTCACTATAGCCATCAGTCCATTCTGGAAACTGGCCCCATATCTGTCGGGCATCTAGCAGATAATCAATCAACTCCCCAAATGCCAGCGGCCTCACCAAACGCGCAACTAGCCATGCTGCATAGCCATAGAGCCGGGCTCCCAGTAGAGCCCGTGGGTGAGCATGGGTGGCCACTCCATTTAGAGCTATTTGTCGACAAAGCAATTCTGGCGTCTGCCCCTGGAGCAATGAGTGAGGAAGGATCCGCATCGCTACACCATTGCCGCCAGCCGTGAAGTATTTCTGAAGATCTCCCTCGTTGCGCCCCAAGTCACGCCAGGGTGGAATTCCCTTTTGCCATCGTTGTGCGGCCATACGAGTTGCTTTTCCACCACCTCGTTCATAAATAAGCCAGGCCGGAAGTTCATACCAGCAGAAATGCCTGTACCAATCGGTCGTATGCTCCAGGCTTCGGGCTGTCGCCAGTAATAACTGGGTATCGTCACTATACTCCCCAGCCTCAATAATCTCTAGATGACTCCAGAACCGTCCTCCTGCACGTCTCTTCCAGGTTTGGAAGGAAAGATGCACCGGGGCGTGAATATCCTGTGCCGAACGATCTACACGCATCTTGGGCATCTCTTGAGGCCAACCCAGCGCATCACCGATCGCCGCACCCAGCAAAGCGCCTTCTATTCTCGGCGCGGATACTACTCTTTGCACAAGATCATTGTATTGGTTCTCACTCATATGATTGGTTCCTGGTAGACATCCTCGGTCGGACGCTGACCCTGTCTCACCATATCACTCCATCGCTTGCCAAACAAGTCAGGTGCTACATACCATTTGGTCTGAAGCACATTGCCCAGGCAAGACAGACGTTGTCCTTCAACTCTGGCCTGCTCTACAGTTTCCACAGCTATACCTATAATGTCGGAGCATGTTATATGCTCAAGTACCAAAACCTCAGCCTGATCATCAGTTGGACAACAAGTTAGCATTTTGGAGCTACGTTTGTATGACTTGCCATATGCTCCAACAGTTTCGACCTCATAAAGCCGCTTGAAGCTCTCGTAACCCGCTTGCACAAGTCTACCACGTTCAGCTGCCGCGTTGCGTGGACAGAAAAGCGTCTGTTCTCGCCACAAAAGAGATGGGTCCAGGAACAGCACCACCCAATCTTTGAACAGTGGATCCTTGTGGCGAATCTTGTCCAGATACCAGGTATTGGGATACTCGATCGAGCAACATATGTGAGTCTTGTATCCATCCTGACGAACAAAGTCCGTTTGATCCAGCAAGTCAGGATACTCTTTTTTGAGTCGAGCCGTGGACCAGATTCCATCAAGTTCGGTCAAAATATGTGCCAGTTTCCGGGACTGTGTAAAATGGCACAGTCTCGTTATACCTATGTGTTTTGCCACCAACCTAATCCGTGCCAGATCATCCATCATGACTCTTCAATCCTCTGATACAAACTGCCGTCCACAGGCAAGAGTCGTGTCACGCTCCCGGAGAAAGTCAAGATTAGACGAGCTTTGGCCCTGGTCACAGCCACATACAACAGCCGCCCTTCTTCTGACAGTGCATCATTTTCATCGCCTAGCGCAACGATCCGAGATGGATCAGGCAGCACATCATCGCTGCAAAATGGCAATATCACAGCATCAAATTCTAACCCTTTCGCCGAATAGTAAGTGCCCACACAGACCCTGGGAGAAGAAGACGACCAGCTACTCATCTCGCGATGTAGCTTTTGGACAGCAACACCGGCTGCCTGTAGCTTACGCAGAAAATCTTTCTCTTTGTCCCGGTCACGCATCAGAATTGCTACTGACTGGGTACGCCCCATCAGCTTTGCCTGCCTTAATGCCAAATCAAATTCACGAACTTTGTCTTTGCAGTGAACCATAGTAGGTAGGGGACCATCGGCTTTGGGCTCTCTCGGTTCAACCAGATCAACTTCACCTTGAAAACAGGGCATCCTGGATATCGCCAGGCCTAGCTGCGCTATCTTTTTCGAGTTACGATAGTTCTCTTCAAATCTCCATATTCGTGGAGGGTTGAGTCCAGCACTCCGCCAGGAGATTCGGGTGCCATAGATCTGCTGAGCTACATCTCCAAAGAACGTCAAATTACCGCCACTGGGAACCGCAGCAACCAATGACCTGAGCATCACCGGGGAGAAGTCCTGCCCTTCATCAACCACAGCATGCTGATACAGTCGAGAGCTGGTATCTCCTGTGAATTCATCCAGAGCTGCCAAGGCTAGATCATCCCAGGAATAATCATATCCTGCAACGGAACGCAACCGCAAATAACGTTCATATACATCGAAAAGAGCCTCGCGATCCTTTCTTTCAATCCGTGTCCCAGATCTTCCCACACGTTCCACTTTGTAGTAGGCATCTGATGTCCGAACTCCAGCTTTGGCAATCCACTCGAACTCGGTTGATATCATCTCAAACGGACGCTCATGAATTGGATGAGCACCGTTTTCTCTTCTCGCTTCACGCAAAGCTGCTCGTATTAGAGATTCTTGTTTTTCCTTTGGAACGACTGAGATTTGACGGTTTTTCTTTTGGGTCAGATATCCCAGAGCAAATCGGTGGTACGTCCGCACATCTATATTGGGAATCTGAGATGATGCCAACGATTCCAGATAAGTGACTAAAGCACGGTTGAAAGTCACCAGCAATACTTTGCGGCCAGGCGGTGTGAAAGTCTTTGCCAAGTACTCCGCGCGCAGAATCGCCAGAGTGGTCTTACCGCTTCCTGCCGTTCCCAGGACAACGGTATGACCCTGAGCGGGCAGATACAAAACTTCCTTCTGACGTCCAACAGGCTTTGGTAAAGGCATCGATCTTGACTCCGAGAGTACACTCTCAGCATCAGACTACAAGGTGAATGCGAACAAGGTTCTGACTCGTATCCAGCACCATACGTATTCCTATACTGCCCCACACCCCGCCAATCCAACCAGCCGGCTGCGCACGGTCACTACTTGATCGGTCTCTGCACGGATGGTCGCTTCGGCGGCGCGCACCGCCGCCTCAATCTGTTCTCGGACGCTCCCCGGCAAACTCAGTCCGATGCCGGCATCGACGAGTCGGTTTTGCAGGCCAATCACGTCCCGGCGAGCACTGGCTTTCTGCCAGGTGCCATCCAGTCCTACCACAAATTCGTGGTAATCCGAACGTTGCCGACCATTTTCCATCTCCGCTTCAATGATATAGCGCGCGGAAACGGCATCGGCCTCTGGAAAAACAGTCACTTGACCCCGCACGCGCGGGGCAGAGAAATGGCTGACCAAAGCGTCCACCAGGGGATGGCCCAGCCCCAATAATTGCGCCTTTCGACGGCGCATGGCCACAGCCCGGTCAAAAACAACGTGCTCATAGGTACGTGCGACCTGCGGATATGCCCACAACGCTTCAGGGACATGAATACAAAGCGATTCTCCATCAGGAAGAATCGCCCCGCCCAGTCGCAAAATGCCCTGCTCAACAAACACATACAGGTCACTCAGGTTGAGTTCGCCCTGCAACTGCCGATAGTGCTCCAGGTTGAATGTATCCAATTCCTGGGTCAAGGCGCGCAAGGCCTCGCTGGCCCGGCGCGCATTCTCAATCGCCTCAGCGATCTCTCGTTCCGTGCGATGATAGTCGCGATCTATCAGCGCCTTGCGATAGAGATTCTGGTAATCGGGCGACGTGCCCAGGAAACCGAGCACCTCAGACCTGAAATCCTCCACCACTTCGCCGGTCACCGGGTCTACCTTGCCGATCGCCAGGGCGATTTCCAGCAGCTTGTCTTCCAGCAAGCCATAGATGCGTTCCTCGACGGTGTCCTCGGCAACCAGGTTGTAGACCTGCACCGTGTCACGCTGCCCGTAGCGGTGGATGCGCCCGATGCGCTGCTCAACGGCCATCGGGTTCCAGGGCAGATCATAGTTGAACAGGATGCGCCCTATCTGTAAATTGATCCCTTCACCGCCGGCCGAGGTGCTCAACAAGAACTGCGCGCCATCTGGTTGCCAGAATGCCTCCACGGCGGCGATCTTGTCCTCCAGCGGCCCGCCGCGGATGATGACGATCTTGTCCGAGCCGTAGAACCGGGCCAGCTCATCGCGCAGATAGAAAATCGTCTCCAGGTATTGGGAAAAGATGATAAACCGCTCGGCTGGGTTTTCGCGTTGCAGTTGCTCGATTGCCCGGAGCAGGGTGTGGAACTTGCGATCCGTCTCGGTGGGCACGAGGGCCAACAACTCGCGCACCTTGTCCGCCTCGTCCGGAATGTCGGTCTCGGCGAAAAGCACGTCTTCATCCCCTGATTCGTCGCTATCCAGCGACCAGTGGGTGATCTCTTGGGCTTGCTTTCGCGCCAGTTGCTGCTTCATCCGCGAGATAAAGGCGTCTGCCTCGGCATAGCGCGCCACCGACTCGGGCAAGGCCAGAAATTCAATGGCCAGCCGGCGAAGCTCGTCCTGCAAAGTCACGATCCGGGTCGAAAGATGGGGCCTTACTCCGCCCTGCGCAACCTGGCGCTCCAAGTCGATCAACTCTCGCAACAAGAGCACGATCAGCCGTCGCCGCAGGGCCTGCCGGATGGCGCGCGGACTGGAGGACATGATCTTTTGAAAGGTGGTCATCACAAAGCCGATCGCCCGCTGCAAACTGCTGGTTTTCTCTTCCCCGACGCCGGCGACGCTGTACCCCTCACGAAGGTACTCGGTCAGGCGCTCGTAAAAACGGCGCTCGCGGAGCGACATGGCAAACGTCTGTGTGATCACCTGGCGGCGCATAAAGATCGGCGCGCCCTGCGCATCGGTCACTTCGCGCTTGGTGCGCCGGATCATCACCCGGTTCAATAGGCCACGATGGTTCAGGAGCGCGGCTTCGTCCTCGAACAGGCCGTCGTCCAACAACTGGATCAGCGACCAGAACTGGTAGGCGTCGCCCTGGTGAGGGGTCGCCGACAGGAAAAACAGGTCGCGGGTATGGGTGCGCAGCGTGTCGGCCAATTTATAGTTCTGTGTGGTGTTGACCCGCCGCCCATAGCGCGTGCGGCTGAGGTGGTGAGCCTCGTCAAAGACGATCACATCCCAACGGGGGCTGGCTTTGAGCCTGGCCATGCGGCGAGGTTGTTTGAGGGTATCGATCGAAGCGATGACGTGGTGGTGTGTCTCCCACACCGTCGGGTTGGCGTCGGTGAAATCACGGCCCAACACGTCAAAGTAGAGGCGAAAGCCGTCCCGGAACTCGTTTTGCCAGTTTTCGATCAGGCCGGCCGGGCAAACGATCAGGATTCGCCGCGCCTCGCTCCGGCTGATCAGCTCGCGGACGATCATGCCGGCCTCGATCGTCTTGCCCAGTCCCACCTCGTCGGCGATGAGCAGACGCCGCCGTTGCCGGGCCACTATGTCATAGGTCAGCAGGATTTGGTGTGGCAGCAGATCGGTACGGCTGTTGGACAGTTCCCCGCCGCTGTTCGACCGGGGCAGGCGATAAGCCAGTTGCTTGAGCAGGAAATCGGGGGCCGGGTCCAGATCGCCTGCGTCCAGGCGCTCCCACGGGTCGCGTTCCGGCGACAGCCGTTCCAGCGGCCAAGTTTCCAGACGGCGGCCATCAGCCCGCTCAAAAACGATGTCGGCCTGGTAGACGCCTCCGGTTTCAGCGATGCGCAAAACCTGGCCGGTGCCCAGTTCATCACGGCCCTGGACGCGCACCAGGCTGTTGGCCGAGATCGTGCCGTTCGGATCGTCTTTTGTCATCCTTTATCCCATCTGCCGTTAACTGAGATGACACCGCACGAGGTAATAGTTGCCGTCGGCGGCTTTGCCCGGCGTGTCAAAGATGATGTGCAGGGGCAGATCAATGCCCCGGTGTCGCAGGCGAAACGGATCGCCCCTGATGATCTGCCCTTTGAGCCGCATCTCAATCAGGATCAGGCGACTTTCCAGCCGGGAAGCGGCCTGGTTGAGACGCCCGTGAATCTCGTGCGCCAGCGCTTCCTCGTCTGGCTGCGCCGCGTAAAGAACCTCATCCAGGCCGGTTACGGTGACCAGACTCCACTTGGGATAGGGCAGTTCGTCTTCGGCCAGGTCGCGCAAAAAGTCGAGCAGCCCGCGTTGCAGGCGCGGCGAGCGCAAATCGTCGCGGAGGATGGTCGGCGTCGGTTCGCGTTGTTCGATCAAGACGTACCCACTGGAACTCATTCTTTTACCTCCAGGAGCGGAAGCGGCTCAAGCAGATCCAGGATTTTGCGCAGGGTCGGCTCAAAGGCGCGATTGTGCTCGGCCAGGTAGGTGCAGGCCGCCCGCAGCCGTGGCCTTTCGGCGGCAAAGCGCTCCAGCCAGGGCAAAACGTTCTCACCCCCCTCGACCAACCCCATCAAAAAATGTACCTGGTCAATAAATAGAACCCGGCCTTGCACGCGCGGAGGCGGGGCCAGCTCGGGCAGCAAGGCAAGCTGCTGTACCTCGGTTTGGCGCGCCGCGCCATCCTGGCGCGATGCGCCAAACCGCCCCAATAGCTCCTGAAACCGTTCAGCCGGCTGCTTGACTTCGTAGGTGCGTCCCCGCCCGGTGCGCCCTTTGATCATCAGCCCGGCGTCCAGCAGGTCGTCGGGCGAGACCACGCCGCCGCGCGTGGCCTTGTGTACGTCGTCGCTCTTGATCTCGCGCTGCTGGCAAAGGGTGAGCAGGTAGATGCGACTTTCGGCGTCGATGTCTTCCAGTTCAGGCGGCAGCGGCCGGTCGCGGGTGACAAGCTGGTCAACCATGCTGCGGATCTCTTTGAGCGCGTCGTGCAAAGTGACCCGGTTCCCCTGGGCGTCATAGATGGCTTCATAGTGGCGGCTGTACAATTCCAGGCACTTGCCGATGAGGACAAGCTGTACGTCCGATGGCGCCAGTGGTTCTGCGCCGTAACGTCCGGCCTCGATCTCGCGGATTTCGGCCCGCGCCCGGCGGCGAATCTCTTGCCGCACCCCGGCCCAGGAACGGCGCTCGGTGGGCGCGGCGCCATTGGCCACCGCAGTGCCGTTGGATGCCGTCCGCTTGCGACAGACGTGGATCAGGTCATACGACAGAGCGGTCTTGTCCATCAAATGGAGCGACTCTTCGCGCTCGGAGCGGATGGGGTACACGCTGTCAATCTCAAAGCCGGCGTCGCACACCGCTTGCAGCAACGCTTCCCATGCGCTCTCTTCGGCGTGGTGAAAGGTAAAGACCAGCAATCCCTCGTCGCGCAGCACGCTGCGACAGGCCTCAAAGACCTGAGCCAACCCTTCGGCGAAATCCTGCGACGATTTGCCGCGCGTGGGGTTCTGAATGATCTCGGCCTCTTTGGGGGTGTACTCGGGCGCAAAGTGGCGGTAGGTTTTGCTCAAAATCAACCGCAGCCAGACATAAAAAAAGTCGGCCAGTTCGGCATAATTGACGTTGCCGGCATACGGAGGATCGGTAATCACCAAGTCGACCGGTCGGTCAACCGTTGGCACCTGCATCCTCGAATCAGCACAATGCAAGGAGACATTGGAATTGAGCACCACCGTCTCGCCCGTCTTGACTCGTTTGTACGCCGCATTCCGTTCGTCGTACTGCAAGTCGTAGGGTTCGCGACCATATTCCAAACCCTTGAACAACATCGGCATGCGGTTGGTAAAGGTGTTGTTGCCGGAAATCGTCCCCCACACACTCTGCTCACAAATATTCATCTTGGGCGCAAAGTCGTGGCGGCGCAAGATTCCGCCAGGCGCCAGACCACCCGGTGTGTTACGGCTGGTAATGTGCCAGGTGAACATGTTGTTGGCTTCCAGGGTCATCGAGAAAGCCGCCAGGAGTTGCTCCTTCACTGACTGCTCCGGCTCTTCATCGATCCCCTGGAGCAACGTAGAGAGACACAGCAGTTGGCGCGCATTGAACAACTGCCACCAAAAGCGATAATGATGGGCGATCAGCCCTGATTTGGTCTTTTCTCCGACCGGCACCGGGCTGGTTGGATAGGGCAAATGCTCACGTTCTCTTTCCCAGATTACCTCGACATCCTGAATGCGGCGCAGGTCGGCGGCAGTGATGCGGCGGTAGAACTTGCCGCCATTGTACATGAGCCGGTTTGGTCCGTCCGGTGCATCATACGCCCGATCAGATGCCGCATCCGGCTCGTCATCGGCCGCCCGATCTTCAAACATGCGCCCTTGTGCGTAAGCGTTTCTGGTTTTCGGTTTGGGCGGCCTGGCGCAGTGGGGACAGTACCCCTCCAGAGCATAGGGGTGCATCGGCAGCAGGCGTTCTTCCGGCAGGCGGCGGAGGGAGTGGATCACCTGGTCGCGCGTGCCGCAGTGCGGGCAGACATAACTTCCCCCTCTGATCAGGTTTCCTTCCAGCGGCTTGTAGGGCTTGCCGTGGCAGGTGGGGCAAGTCACCTGGTCGGGCAACGGGCCGCGCCACTGCCATACTTCGCCGCAATGAGGGCAGAGGAGCACGGCCAGCGGGACCCGCTTGCGTGCCGGTTTGGCCACTGTACCAAGTTTTCGGGGGGATGGTAGAGTCGGCGATACGCGGGCGTGGCACCAGGGACACTCGACATCGGGGCCATCGGAAAAAGCCCAGCGCGTTTCGGAGCGCCCCTGCCCGGCCGAAAAGCGCGGGCTGTTGAGCATCAACTCTGGCTGGCCAATCAAGGTGGCTGCTTCCAGTTCCCAGTCAAAACGCCCTTCACAGCGAGGGCACTTGACATCGCGCCAGTAGCGCACCGAGACGGCCCGTTGGGACACGCGATAGTCGGAGAACAGGGGCACTTGCTTGCCGCAGGTCGGGTTGGTGCAAATGGCCGATTTGACCCAGTAAGTGTAGATGATGTCGGCCTCGTCGCCGCACTGCGGGCATGCCGTGCGATACTGGTCGAGCAAGGTCTCCTGCACCGATTTGCCGCTCCAGGCCACGGGCCGCGCGGCCAGGAGGTCGAATGCCGCCTGCAATGACGCCGGATCCACCGGCCTGATCTGCGTCTGCACCACGAACCAGGCCACCGGGTTCAGGTCAATGCCGACTATTTTACATCCCAGGCGCATGGCCTCGACCACCGTCGTGCCGCCGCCCATAAACGGGTCGAGCACCACCAGGCCGTTCGTATCCGGGTCGTGGGTGTGGTTGCGGTAAAACTCGGCCATGATATCGGTCCCGGCCGGCTTGCTGGCCCCCAACAGGATGGCGCGAAACACACATGAGGCCCGCCGGGCGAACCACTTGTGCATCTGGTAGATCGGCATAAAGGTGTGGCGCTCGCGCTCGGCCAGGCGATTGATGTCAGTGATCGGAAAAGAGGTTTGAATGGTCTTGTCCATTATGCCAGCACCAGCCAGGGAGTGAGCATTTCCATCAACGACAACCCGCCATGTCGGTAGAGCAGATTGGCCGTATCGCCGGAGCTGTGCGTCGTCACCCGTCCGCGCAGGCACTCCAGGCGACGGGAGGGGAAAACATGCACGTCTGGGTGCTCCAGCGGTTCCTCTCCTTCGGCCAGGCGATAGAATCGCTCGTTGCCAAACCGCCGTGATAACATGGTCAGTTCATCCCGCGCGCGCGGCGCGGTGTGTTTGATAAAGATGTAGCCGTGATCGCTGGTGACCAGGACGGGGCGCTCGCGTGGAATCTGCTGCACCGTGTTCATCCAGGCCGGCTCAAACTGAGCATGGATAACCTCAAAGTGGGACGCAAAACGCGCTCCCGAATCGGCATACACCACGTCCGGGAAACGCGACCAGAGCAACATGGCCCTGTCCCCGGCAGACAAGGCTTGTCGCTCATTGATATCGCCATAGTAATACGCCGCGATCCCTTGATCCTTCAATTCGCGGCGCGTCGGCAACCTGGAAGGACCGACGTTGTGTCCGGCCGCCAGGCGCTGCTCTACAAAGTCGTTCGTCTCGCTGGGCAAGGCCGCAAACGACACACCCATCTCGCGCACCTGACGTCCGCTCTGCCCGGCCAGGTGTAGTGCCAGGGGCAATTCGCGCAAAGACATGCCGTCAAAAACCACCGCCGCGCCGGGCTGTTCGCCCTGCAAAAAGGTCAACAAGTGGCGATCGTCCGGCAGGCTCACGAACTCGTTGTAAAGGTCCGGCGCGGCCACGGCAAGCACGCTTTCCAGTTCGTTGACCTGTTTTTCTCCATCCTCCAGATACGCCAGACGGTCCATTTGCTGGTATCGCTCGGCGCTCCAGATGTCGAGCAACCATTCCTGAAGCCAGGGCAACCGTGGGCCGGGCTTTGTCAAACGGTCAAAGAGGGTCTCAAATCCGTCCATGTCGCTCCTAACCCGAACGAGTCGGAACTAGATAGAAAATCGCTGCCCAGGCGATGGCCTCTATCGCACAAGAACCTTACCGGATTAGGCACTATTCTGCCCCCCGCTCCCGGAGGCCTGCAAAGTCAGGGTCGCTGTATATTCGCCGCCGGGAATGGCCGGCAATTGCTCAGCCATCTGCTCGACAGCGGATTTGGCATATTCGCCATCAAAGGTAAGCACGATCTCGGCGGTCAGGTCTCCTTCGCCGGTCAGGCTTCCTCGTAACCCACTGGAAAACCGGCCCAGGTCTGCGCGCGACTGCTCGACCAGAATGGAAAAGCGTACCCGCAAGACACGCACGTCGCCAGCATCCTGAAACTGGAAGGCGATCTCCTGGCGCAACTGGCCTGGCGTCGGCTGGTAGCGGATCGCCAGTTCGCGACGCAAGACGCTGGGGGAGACACTTGCCTCCGGTGGATGTACTTCGCCTGTGCCTTCATCCCGTCCGGCTATCTGAACATCAGTCGGCTGACGTCCTATGACAGTTTCTCCGGCAGGCCTATCATCAATGAGACGAGGTAAACCCTGACCTTCGCCCTGTGGGCGTGACCCATCGCGGAGTACTACCGGATCCAGGGGAGACTCGACCGTTGCCTCCAAAAGCTCGGTGTGTGACAACTGGGGGCGCTGGCCGCAAAAACCACCACGGGTGGGATGGATCAGGCTGATCAGCCGTCGCTCGTCGGCGCACAGTTCGCGGATCGCGTCGGGTACCGAATGGGCTTTGGCCGGCACCGGAAAACCCAGCGTGGCCTTGTACTCCTGTTCCACTTCGCGTACAGTTCGCTCTCTCAGCTCGCCCAGTCGATTGCGCAGGTGTTCGACGATCAGATCGCGCGGGTAAAACTCGATGCTGAGTACATTGCGCACCTCTTGGGCGGTCATCGCCCGCGATAGTGATTCCTCATCCACCTCATCCTGTCCCGCCGACGCGCCGTAAGCATCAAATCGCACATAGCGCAGCCCGATCCGCTTCAAATAGTCGTTGATCTGCCCCAACTCGGCCAGCTTGATGCGATCATACGTGCGGCGCGCGTCGCCCTGGCTCAGATCGGCCAGTTCGCCGGCGGCCAGGTAGCGCTTGGCCCATTTCAGAAGGTCCGGGTTCTCATTCAGGTTAAAGGTACGTTCGCCCGGCTCCAACAGAATGACCTGATTGCGCACCGGGAGGCCATAGTATAACTCGTGGCGCACCTCGGGCGAGAGGGCATGCGGCGCAAGGACATAGCGCAGGTCGCTGTTGTCGAGCGCGCCCAACGCCTCGCGCGTTTCATTTACGTCGGTAAACACAACGGCATTCGTATCATTGAACAGATTTTGCAAGATGGTACGCAACTCCGCTCGGGCCAGGACATCGTTCTTGGGCAGTGCACGCAACTCGACCTTGGCGTCGGGCGTCTCTTCCTGGTCAAAAAAATAGCGGCCTTCAGCCACGTGAAAGTTGGCGGCGTAGCGCTGCAAGGCCAGCAGGGTGCGTTCCATATCATTGATGTTTCCGTCGGGAACCATCGCACCGCGCACCAGTTCTTCCCGCGACGCGCCCATGTTTCGCCCGGCGCCGGTCAAGGTATAGAGCAAAGTGGACGAAACAAGCTCGCTCAATAATGGCAGAGGCGGACGGATCGCCTGCAAGTCGGTCAGGTTGTTTCGCGCCCGGTGGACCAGTTGGTTTGGGTCCAGGTCGGATAACCGGATGGCAACCTCGCGATCGGTGAGATAGGCCAGACCGGGTGTGATCAGATGCACTCTCCCCAGGTGCATGCGCACCAGGTGAGCCAGGAATCCCAGCGCTCCCCGCACATTCTGGAACCCGCCGCGCGCCGGCACTCGCTCCAGCAGCAGGTTGAGCAGATCGGGGCTGAATGGGTACGCTTCAAGCATCTGTGCGGCATATTCATCGGCGTTGAACACAATCTGCCGCCGCCAGATGTTAATATAGCTGTCCACAATGGGGCGGACGGCGCGCGGCTCAAAGTTCGTGTAATTCTCGAACAGGCGATACATAACAACTCTGGCTCGATCTGACGCATGCTGGAACTGCACGCGCACCGGAGAGACGCGCTTGAGCGTTTCGCCCGGCTCGACCAGATCGCTGTAAATGCTGGCAAACAGCGTCACCTGGGCGGACCGGTTGGCCCACTCGGAGAGCATCTGCAAAAAATTCAGATTCTGCATCCGCACCGCCGAATCGCCAATGCTTTGAATGCCTCGCTCCAATTCATCCAGAATGAGAACCAGCCGGTGGTCCCCGATCAGGCTTTGAATCTCTTCGAGGCCGGGCTGGACGGTTTCCAGCCCACGGGATCGACCTGCAAAACGGCGGTAGAGCAAATCCCAGATCGAGCCAAGCGGATCGTCTGTGAACTTGTTCACGATGACGGTCACGTCGCGAGGCAGCCGGCAAGTCAGGCGATGTTCGGCCAGCCAGTTTTCCGCTTCCTCACGATGCTCAAGCAGGTGGTAGATCAGCAACAACAGGTGAGACTTGCCGCTGCCTTTCAAGCCTTCAAACAAAAAGAGACCGGGAATGTCGGCCCGCTCTTGCGAGAATCGCGCATCCAGCGCCTGGACAACGCGCACAATGTCGTTTGTTGGATAGGTGACGCTGAAGAAACGTGCCGGCTCGGATTCTAGCCTTCCCTGTTCTCGCAAATTGGCCAGATCGACAATCCCGGCAATGGTGTCGTCAAGCACTTCGGGGCGAGGATGTAAAAAGTGATCAAAACTCATAGCGGGTTCTCCAAAGTCAAACCATCAAGCCATACCCAAACTGGGTTCTCTGTTACTTAGCATAACACACAACTATCATGCTGTCAATTTAATACGTTTTGTGTCAGCATAAGACATGCCTTATTCTCTCGATTCATCGAGTGCTGTCACATAGGCTCACCTCTGCTGATAGGCCTGCAAGCATCCTGTTCTCATCGCTTCCAAACACCCGGTCAACTCTTCTACCGCCCACCGCTGTCGGTCGCTGTACTGGCTCTTCTCGACATTCGAAAACAATCGGTACACATACCGCACCACATCCACGCGGACTTTTTCCCCCGCAGCAGCGCTTCCAACGCCTCGCGGATCGCGCCCTGATCGGACAAGACATCTCTGGCCTCAACAGCAGATACTCGCCAGAAGAAACGAATCCACAAGAACCCATAAGCCGCCGCCCGCCACGGGCTTGGCTCAAGGCATACCTTTTCGGCCATCAAAGCCTCCAATCCATCCTGTAGACAGAACCACCGTCCTCGTTCCGACAGTCGCTGCCATGTCTCCACGCTGATCTTGCACAGTGGGCACAAGATCGACTGCCGAACCAACGGCGACCGCGTCGCGCGCTTGTATGAGGTCAGGTTGTTCAAATCCGCCCACACCTGCCTGGGCGCCAGTGCCTCTTCGCCGTCCTGGATGTACTCATCCGCCTCCATCCTTATCCTCCCTTTCTTCGGCCTTTTTCCGGCACAAACGCCGGAATCCAAGCGGACATCAAGCGGAGATTGACACACCCATCAATGCCTTTGTAGGCTACAATAAGACCGGATGTGTCTCTGTGTGACCGGGTATGCTCACAGCAAGAATACTACAAGAACAGCTTAAGAGCAACTAGCACAGAACACGTTCATCGGTGTAGCGCTACAATCTACTCCCATTCAGTCCTGACCGGTCGGGCGCACTCAAGGAGCGCCAAGATGACCAGGAAGAAAGAACGTCCGTCACCCGAGCAAGAGGAGCTGAAACGCATCCTGGGCCGGCTCGGGCGGCGCAAGCGCCAAAAGAAGAAGGACAAAGGCTCAAGCGACCGGCCGCCGGAAAACAAGTCACCAGAAAGCACATAGCCTCCAGACGGGCGATCGTCGCATGCGGTAGACCACTGTTTCAAGTGTAAGGTACCTTACCTTCGTTCCATCGTTCGCAATCCAGGCCCAGAGACGGCTTGTGCGCCGTACAATATCTGCCTTCTCTGGGCCAACCCGGCCAGCCCAGGTTGAAGAAATATACCCACGCTGTTGTCTGTCAGTGCCGCCAATGGTAAAATGAAGCTATGGCAAAATCGCCCCTGATCCGAACAGTGCAGTTCTTGCTCAAGGCGCAAGAATTTGCCCTGGTCGGGCATTACCTGGTTCAGAGAAGGGAGATCACCGATGGACGAACAGTTGTTTGCTGGCATCTATGCCCGCGTTTCGAGGAAAGAACAGGCACAAGAAGATCACTTTAGCATCCCGGCCCAACTGCGCGAGACACGCGCATTCGCCGTGCGCAAGGGATGGAAGGTTGTAGGCGAATACGTTGACCTGGGCTACACCGGGCGCAACGACCGACGTCCCCAGTTCCGGCGGCTGATGGAAGACGTGAAAGCCGGACGCATCCAGGTCGTCATCGTGCACAAACTTGACCGTTTTTCGCGCAGCATCTTTGACATCCTGCGTTACTGGCAAAAGCTGGATCAAGAATACAGCGCCGCTTTTGCTTCGGCTACCGAGCAGTTCGACTTTACTACTCCAGAAGGCAAGCTCCAGTTTCACATCATCGCCGCCTTTTCCCAGTGGTACTCGGAAAACCTGAGCCGCGAGACGATCAAGGGCAAGAAGGAACGCGCCCTCTCCGGCAAATACAACGGCAGCCTGCCTTTTGGCTACACCAAGAGTGACAAAGGAGACGCCACCGTCGTATTAGGCGAGGCTGAAGGGGTGCGCATGGCCTTCGAGGCCTTTGCCACCGGCAACTATGGTGATGCCCAGATCGCCGACTTGCTCAACGCGCACAGCTACATCACTCGCCAGAACCGTCAGTGGACCAAGGACAGCGTGCGCGATTTCCTGCAAAACGCTTTCTACACCGGTCAGACCAAGTATCACGACCAGCTTTTGCCCGG
>JAFGSL010000371.1 GCA_016934645.1 Anaerolineae bacterium | reverse complement strand
GGGATGCGCGTGGCCCATATTCGCCGCGCCGTGCCCGCCCACGCAGTCGATGTACTCCGTCCCGTCGATGTCCCACACGTGCGCCCCTTCGCCGCGCACCAGCACGATGGGCTGCTTGCTATACACCCCACTATCATACCGCTCTTCCCAGGCCATGATCTGATTCCGACTGACTTGATCGAACATTTCTCTCCCCCTCGCTTGATTCGGTCGTTTGGTTGTTGGGTGGTTTGGCGGTTAGATATTTACCTATCCACCCATTCGCTGATTCATTGATTCGCTCATTCGCTACTTGATGGCTGTCCCCTGCCCTGCCAGCGCCTTGCTGACCGGTTGTGCGGCGCGGCCGTCGGCGATGATGACCTGCTGCACACCGTCGCGCAGGGCCTCCGCCGCACCCAGGACTTTGCGCTTCATCCGTCCCTCGGCGTAACGCTCAAGCACGTCCTCGGCCTGATTTTGCGGGATGTGGGTGATGAGGCTGCCCTCATCGTTCACGTCGCGCAGCACGCCGGGAACGTTGGTGAGGATCAGCAGCGTCTCGGCTTTGAGCGCTGCCGCGACAGCCGCCGCCGCGCGGTCGCCGTCCACGTTGAGCGCGTCGCTCTCATAGCTGATGGCGTTCGGCGCGATCACGGGGGTATAATCCGCGTCCAACAACAACGTCAGCAGCTTTACGTTGACCTTCTCGATCATACCGCTGTACTCACCACGCAGAATTTTGCGCTTGCCGCCCTCGACGATGCGCAGGTGATCCTTGCGCGTCCCTTCGAGCAGCCGCCCATCGATGCCCGACAGCCCCACGGCATTGACGCCCAATTGCTGCAACCGCTCGACGATCAGCTTGTTGATCTTGCCCGCCGTTACCATCACGAAGATCTCCAGCGTCTCGCGGTCGGTGTAGCGGCTCGAATGGCCCGACACCGACGTGACGAAGCGCGGCGGATGTCCCAACTGCTCCGAAATCACATTCGTCTCGTGCGACCCGCCGTGCACCAGCACCACCTGCTGCCCCTGCTTGACCAGCTCCGCAACGTCGGCGACCACAGCCTCCGTATCCAGCCCTTCACCCCCACCAGCTTTTATCACCAGCATCATTCGCCTCCTGTAAAGTAGACAGTAGACGGTAGACAGGGCTTGCCACCGTAAGTTCCCCGTCTGCCATCTACTGTCTACCGTCTGCCAATGTTTTCACCATCAATAGACAGGGATTCGCTTCATCCCACAACGTCTTGAACTCTTCCAACGGCCTGAAGCCCATCGCCTCGTAGAAGAGGCGGGTTTTGGCGTAGCCTGGGTCGGGATGCGATGCGCTGAGCGTTTTGACTTGCAGGTACTCCACGCCCTGTTGATGCAAATAGGCTTCCACAGCGGAAAACAACGCACGTCCGACACCGCGATGGTGCATTTCCTGCAACACACCGAGGACGTGCAACTCGGCGGCCTGCGGGAAGTGCTGTTTCACTGTCATGAAGCCAACCGCACGCCCATTCACCCACGCCACGAATGTCGGCAGATCATCCACATCGCGGATGTACTGCGCAGTCGCAGCCTCAATCCCAAACCATTCCGGTAGCGCGCGCAGAATCTTCTCGCACACTGGTCCTTGTCCTAGCAATGGGCCTTCAATGTTCACAACCTGGTATCACCGCCCTCAAAATTCCTTAACAATAATGCTCAAAGGGGATCGCCAGATCCCCGATTCCGGCGCACAGCCGGGGATCTGACGATCCCCTTGAAGCCGTAAATTGGAAAGGTGTTTTTACCATACTGCACTCATGCGGGAACTTTCCGCGCCTGGATCCACAAATACAGCGACACGAGCAACACCCATCCCAACACCGCGAGCACAGCGCTCCATTCCATGATCGACAGCCACCACACCTCGGGACGATTCGTAATCACCAGCGCCTGGGTAGTGGGTATGCCACCACTGACGTCATTGGGCGTAGGAAGATAGAGAAACGCAGCAAAGCACGCGGTCGCGAGGATACCCGGTACTACAAACCACCGGGGAAAGGTACGCTGCCGGGCGAACAGCACGTATAGGGAGAACAACGTCATTGCCAGCAACCCCATATTGAAGAACTGCATTGCCACTTGAATGTGGGGCTGAAGCCGATTCATCGGGAAGAAGCCGACCAGCGTCCCCGAAATGCCGGTAGCCAGGCCCGCGACGGCGAAAACATAGCGGAACCAGCCCGGTATAAGCCGTGTCAGACCGATCATAAAGATGATGATGCCCACGCCGCCCAGGATCAGGCTGCCGTTGAAGACCGACGCCAGCCGCGACACGCCCACTTCTCCCAGTTCGGAGACGAAATGGTTCCAGAAGCGATAGGCCTGACCTTCGCGCCCCTCATAGGCCAGCGCGGTGATCAGCGCGCCTAAGAGAATGACCGCAACCCCGCTGATCCCTGCCGCCGCCGTTGCGAGACGCCGCCTGTGTTTTTGCATCAATTTCTCCAGTTAAACGCGCAGTCGTTCAGACAGTCGGATAGCCGTTAATCAGTTGGTTCCGCATCTTGCATCTTGCCCACAAGACTAAACCGGATGCAACCCCGGAAATTCCAACCCCAGCTTCTCCGGCCAGCCGTACATCACGTTCATGCACTGCGCCGCGCTGCCCGCCGCACCTTTCATCAGGTTGTCGATCGCGGCGACAACGATAGCCCGGCCTCCCGGCTCGTCCAGCACGAAGCCCACGTCGCAGTAGTTGGAGCCGGAAAGCAGCTTTGGCTCCGGGAAGCGGTGCAGGCCCCGGCTGGCGCGCACCAGTCGCACGAACGGCTCCTTGCCGTAGTCCTCGCGGTATAGCTTCCACAGATCACGCTCGGCCAGTTTCTTCGCCTCGTCCGTGAGCAGACAGTGACACGTCGCCAGCGCGCCGCGCACGATGTCCACCGAGATCACGGTGAAATGGAAGTGCGGATCGGCGGGATCGAGTTTGAGTTCCTGGATCATCTCCGCAATGTGACGGTGTCCAAACGGCGAATACGTCCGCACCACGCCCGATCGCTCTGGGTGATGCGAACCGGGATTGCCCTTCGCGCCGCCCTCGGACGACCCCACCTTCACTTCAACGACCGTCTCTCGCACCAGACCACGCTTGTAGAGCGGCGCGAGCGCCAGGATCGTCACCGTGGCGTTGCACCCTACCCCGCTGACATACTTCGCGCCCGCCATCTCCTCGCGATGCAACTCCGGCAGGCCATAGACGAAGCGGCTCAGCCACTCTGGATGTGGATGCTTGTGCTCGTACCATTTCTCGTAATCCGCCGGATTGCGCAGACGGAAGTCGCCTGACAAATCGACGATGCGTTCGGCTTTCTCCGCGAACTCGCCAATGCGCGCCCATGCCGTGCTGTGCGGCAGTCCCAGGAACAATACATCGCATGGCTCCAGGTCCGCCAACCGGCTGAACTTGAGATTCGTGTGCCCGCGCAGGTTCGGATGCACGAAGTGGGCAAATTCGCCCGCGTAACTCTCCGACGTGATCTGCGCCACCTCCACATTCGGATGGAACAACAACAGCCGTAACAATTCCCCCCCGGCGTAGCCGGAAGCGCCAACGATTGCAGCTTTAATCATGCCTACCCCCTCATTTTTTGAGAGGAGTATGAAGTATGGAGTACGGAGTATGGGATACGAAAGACGAGATATCTTCTCTCCCCTTACTCCTTACTCCTTACTCCTTACTCCTTGCTTCAGCGACTTTGAGTACGTACTCCACGATCTTCCCCGCAATATCCACATCCACGACTTCGCTCGCGCCGTGAAACTCCGGGGCGTGGTTCACCTCGTTGACGAGGATACGCCCATCCAGCGTCTCGAACAAATCCACCGAAACCACACCGCCGCCCACAGCCTTCGTCGCTTCCCGTGACCAATGCACAATCTCGTCGGTCATTGGACACACAACAGGCGCACCGCCGCGCGCGGTGTTGGTGATCCAATGCTCGGATTGGCGGTAGATAGCGTAGATGACTTCATCGCCCACGACCATCGTGCGGATGTCGCGACCCGGCTTCTCGATGTACTCCTGGATGTAAACGACGTTGTGCTGGTAGCCACCGAGCGTCGACTTGTGCTCCAGCAGCGCTTCGGCGGCGTCACGGTCGTTGACGCGCGCCAGCAGTCGCCCCCACGAGCCGAACAGCGGCTTGAGCACCACCGGATACCCCAGCGTCTCAATCGCCTCCAGTGCAGCCTCCGGCGAGAGCGCCATCAGCGTGCGCGGCGAGGGAATCCCCGCCTCGACCAACGCCGCACTCGTGAGGTACTTGTCGCCGCACGTCAGCACCGTCTTGTGCGGGCTGATGCACGGGATGCCTGCGCCTTCCAGCCATCGCGTGACGTAGTAGGCTTCCGTGTGGCTCAGGCAGCGAATCAGCGCCGCGTCGTAATCCCCCGGTCCCGGTCCGCCGATCTCAAAACTGACCTCGCGCGGATCAATCCGGTCCCATGTCACGCCCCGCGCGTCCAGCGCCGCCGTGATCAACTTCTCTTCCACCCGTTTGCGGGAATAGAAAACAGCAATTTTCATCAAGCACTCCTTGGCGCGAATTACGAATAACGAATTACGTTGCTGTGCTATCGTTCGTAATTCGCTATTCGTAATTCGTTATTCGCTACTCCCCCCAGTCCTCTTCCACTTCCGGCGCCAATTCCACTTCGAGCGGGTCTACGCTGACGACCTCAAGCTCCACGCCGCAATCCGGACACACGACGATTTCGCCTTCCTCGATGCTGTCTTCCAATTCCAACTCGGCTGCACATTCGGGACATTCTACGGTTTTCATGATTTTTTTCTCCTTTTTCGTGATTAGTGATTTGGGATTAGGGATTGGGAGAACGCCCAATCCCTAATCCCCAGTCCCCAATCCCTGTGACACAACAAAAAAGCCAGCCCCTTTGTCTAGGGACTGGCTTGAAAAAAACACTTTTGGTTGACGATGCGTAACGTTAAATCGAAAAGC
>JAFGSL010000370.1 GCA_016934645.1 Anaerolineae bacterium | reverse complement strand
GCGCGTTTTTGTGATGTACGCCGGGAAGATCGTCGAGAACTCCTTGATCAACGATCTGATTCGCAATCCCTACCATCCCTATACGGATGCGTTATTGGCGGCTACCTCCGATCCAGATGCCAATAATGCGACGCGTTTCCGGGATGTGCCTCCAGGTGAGCCACCAAGCCTGGTCAAGCCGCCCAATGGATGTCGTTTCCATCCGCGTTGCACGCACAAGATCGAGGGTCTGTGCGAAGTAGAGGAGCCTCCATACTTCGAACCAGAACCTCAACATTTAACTGCTTGTTGGTTGTACAGATGAACTATCTACTGGCACATCCTGGGAAGTTGTTACTGGTAGCATTTATCCTCTTGGTGATTGGCCTGCTGCTGCCACTATTCATGGTGCTGCGGCTTCTCCCTTCCACGTTCTTCCTGAACTTCTTTGCCTATGCAGCATCCTTTTCCGGTATGATTCTGGGGTTGATTGGTTCTGTCTTGTATGGTCGTATGCACAAGAAGTAAGCTTTAACGTGCGCGGTTATAGTGCAGCCTCGCAGTCGTGTCACGGCTGCGGGGCTGTGATTTTTAGTGCCTTTGTAGCAAATCTTGACTTTTCGATTTTTGTCCTTAAAATGAAACTCGTTTACAATGACGAGAGTTTTGTCCAGAACGTAACCCCCACGAAGGAAGAGATAGATGTCACGTAAGAAGTTGTTGGCGATGGTTGGGGCAGTTGTCGTCTTGAGCATGACATTGTCTGCCTGTTTGATGACGCCTACCCCTGAGATTATCATCGAGACCGTCGTGGTTGAAAAGACTGTCGAGACAATCGTCGAGAAGGTTGTTGAGAAAGTTGTCGAGAAGACACAGGAACCGGTTACTGACGGTCTTAAGACGCTCGTGATCTGCCAGAGCCAGGAACCTGATACACTGTATTGGTATGGCGGAAGCACGCTCGCGGCGCGCCACATCCAGCACGCAATATACGATGGCCCCATCGATAACCGCACCTATGCCTACCAGGCTGTCATTTTGGAAAAACTGCCGAGTACTGAAGACGGCGATGCGATTATCAACGCAGTGACCGTTCAGGCTGGTGACATCGTTGTAGATGATTATGGCGATCCTGTTGAATTGGCCGAAGGTATGATGGTGCGCCCGTATGGCTGTTATTCGACGGATTGCGCTGTGGAATTCGAAGGTCCTCCGATGGAAATGGATCAGATGTTTGTAACCTTCAAGCTGGTTGATGGTCTCAAGTGGTCCGACGGCGAGGACTTGACGGTGGATGACTCCGTCTATACCTTTGAGTTGGCTGCGGACCCATCCACACCTGTAAGCAAGTTCACGATTGACCGTACAGCTTCTTATGAAGCCTTGGATGACAAGACTGCAATGTGGATTGGTTTGCCTGGCTATATCGATAAGACTTACTTCACGAATTTCTGGCCGCCTTTGCCCCGTCATCTCTGGCAGGAGGAGTTAGGTTACGGCCCCGCCGATCTTCTGGAGGCGGAAGAATCTTCCCGCATACCTATTGGTTGGGGCGCATTCGTTATCAAGGAGTGGGTGCCTGGTGATCACATTACCGTCGAGAAGAACCCCCTCTATTACCGCGCATCCGAGGGTTTGCCTTACATGGACACGATCATTTTCCGCTTTGTCTCTGATCCGAACTCTGCCGTGGCACAGTTGATCTCTGGCGAGTGTGACATCGTCACCCAGGATGCTTTGTCGGCAGATTTGACCCCGTTGTTGCTCAAGCTTGAGCAGGAAAGCGTGGTCGGACTCGCCAGCGTTGCTAGTTCCACTTGGGAACACGTGGACTTTGGTATCAGTCCCGCGTCTGAGTACGACCGCCCCGATTTCTTTGGGGACGTGCGCATGCGCCAGGCGTTCGCCTACTGCCTCGATCGCCAGCTCGTGGCTGACACCGTGTTGTACGGTCTCTCCAGCGTCCTCGATTCCTATCTCCCGCTTGGCTACCCCTATTATGCCGGCGATTTGACCGAGTATCCCTACGATCCCGAGCAGGGGCAAGCCTTGCTTGAGGAAATGGGGTGGGTGGATTCCGATAGTGATGGGGTGCGCAAAGCCAAGGACGTTGAGGGCGTTCTCGACGGAACACCACTTGAGTTTACATGGTTGAGTACCACCAACGCAACGCGCATTCAATCCATGCAAATTTGGCAGCAGAACCTGGCTGATTGCGGGTTCATGGTGAGTTTAGAGAACGTGCCTGTGGGCCAATACTTCGCCAGTGGGCCGGAAGGCCCTCTGTTCGGTCGCCGCTTTGACGTTACCTCTTTTACAAGCAGTGTCGAGCCATCCTGCAACCGCTATTTAAGCAGCGGAGTTCCCTCCGCCGACAATGGCTGGATCGGGGAGAACGTTTCCGGCTTCGCATATCCTGACTTTGATGCGGCTTGTAACCGCGCGCTAGCCGCTCTCCCTGGCACTACCGACTATATCGAAGGTTATCAGGACGCTCAACGCATTTTCTCTGAGCAATTGCCGGTGCTGCCACTTTTCCTTCACTACAAGCTCGCACTGATTCGTCCGGAGGTGGATGATTTTATCATGGACGCAACTGAAGATTCCGCGATGTGGAACATCGAGGCGTTTGATATTCAATAGTCGTAGCACTTGTTTTGTGGTGGCAGCGCCTCAACGCTGCCATTATTTTTACTGACCTGAACATAAATAACTTAAGCTATTCTTCTGTGCATTGTAGGCGTAGAAAGTTTAGCAAGATATGTCGGGTCAGTAGAGGGAGTCTATCGTGGAAAACGTTACGCAAGTTGATAAGATACTTGAGGTGCATAACCTCAAGACGTACTTCTACACCGAAGATGGCGTGGTGAAGGCCGTCGACGGGGTGGATTTTGACGTCAGACGTGGGGAAATTGTGGCGCTGGTGGGCGAATCCGGGTGTGGGAAGAGCGTGACCTCATTTTCGATCATGCAGTTAGTGGGATCTCCCGGAAGAGTTGTGGATGGAGAAGTGTTGTTCAACGGCCAAAACTTGTTGAAGCTTCCTGAGGCTCAGATGCGCTTGATGCGTGGTGACCGCTTGTCGATGATTTTCCAGCAGCCGACATCGTGTCTGAACCCGGTGTTTCGGATTGGTGATCAGATTGCAGAGGTTTTGCAGATTCACCGGGGCCTGGACAAGAAAGAGGGGTGGAAGAAAGCGATATACTTGCTGAGCACAGTAGGTATCCCGGAACCAGAGAAACGTGTCCACTCGTACCCGCACGAGCTTTCGGGTGGCATGGCGCAGCGGGTGATGATTGCAATGGCGCTGGCCTGCGAGCCGGAATTGCTGATCGCTGATGAACCGACGACAGCGCTCGACGTGACCATCCAGGCACAAATATTGGATCTGATGCGCGGTCTGCAAGGTGAGTTCGGTGCATCGATCATCCTCATCACGCACGACATGGGTGTGGTGGCGGAGATGGCTGCTCGTGTCTCGGTGATGTATGCGGGCCGCGTGGTTGAACAGGCGGTCGTCGAGACACTTTTCGACAATCCGTTGCATCCTTACACTCATGGTCTGTTAGCCTCCATCCCGGTGATGGGTGTCGTGAAAAATCGGCTGGATACTATCCCCGGCGCGGTGCCCAATCTGATTGATCTGCCGCCAGGGTGTAAGTTTGCCCCGCGCTGCCTGGCGCGCCTCGATCATGACTTGCGAATTTGCACCGAGCGCGACCCCGATTTGATTGAATATGAGCCTGACCACTATGTGCGTTGTTGGCTTTACCAGGATCAGAAGGAGAAGCGCGATGGCTGAGATGCAAATGCAAGCTGGCCACGACAATAGGGAAGAGAATCTGGTTGTCGTGAAGGATATGGTGAAGCATTTTCCCATTCGCGGGGGGCTTCTGCAGCGCGTTGAAGCGTATGTAAAAGCCGTCGATGGGGTCAGTTTCGCGATCAGACGAGGAGAAACGCTGGGGCTTGTGGGCGAATCTGGCTGTGGCAAAACGACGGTTGGACGTACGTTGCTACGTTTGATCCCGCCAACCGCTGGCCAAGTCCTTTTTGAGGGACGCGATGTTTTTGCGCTGCAGGGTAAGGAACTAAAGGACATTCGTAAGGATATGCAGATTGTCTTCCAGGATCCGTATTCTTCATTGGATCCGCGTATGCCGGTGGGCGAAAGCATTATGGAAGGGATGGTTATCCATCACGTTGGGGCACCCGAGGAACGTTGGGAGAAGGTCATTCACCTGTTGCGCATGGTCAACATGGAAGATTTCCATGCCAAGCGTTACCCGCACGAGTTCTCCGGCGGGCAACGCCAGCGGATCGGCATTGCGCGCGCATTGGCGTTGGATCCAAAATTCATTGTCGCCGACGAGCCGGTATCGGCGCTGGATGTGTCCGTGCAGGCGCAGGTATTGAACATTCTTATGGACTTGCAGGAACAATTGGAGCTGACCTATCTCTTTGTTGCGCACAACCTGAGTGTGGTGGAACACATCAGCACGCGTGTGGCGGTGATGTATCTCGGTAAGATGGCCGAATTGGCCGACCGCCACGAAATCTTTGCTCACCCCTTGCATCCATATACACGGGCGCTGATGTCGGCTATCCCGATTGCTGATCCCCGTAAGGCCGGATCGCGCGACCGCATCATTCTCCAAGGCGATGTGCCCAGTCCGATCAATCCGCCACGAGGTTGTCACTTTCATCCGCGATGTTCGTATGCGATCAAGGGCTTGTGCGACCAGGAAGAACCGGTCTTTAAGGATTACGGTTCGGGGCACCACGTCGCTTGTTGGTTGGTGGACAAAGAGGCCGGTTAAACCGTTGTGTGAGGGGAAAAAACGGAGGGTACATCCCTCCGTTTTTTTGTCGCTACATCCTCAGCGTGCTTTCCAAATTTGCTAAGGCAGGGTATAATTTATTGTAGGAGGAAGCAAAGCGATGCGCAAACAACCTGGCTTTTTGGGGGTGTTGGTCGTATTGGTCGTCGTGGCCGGACTGTTGGTTTGGTGGATTGGCTCCCTGACCAACAGTGATGGGCTGTGGTTTCTGCGAGTCTTCAATTCACAAGCTGATTGGATTGCCATTTATTGGGACGGCGCTACTTACATGTTGTTCCCCGAGGACGCTGCCTATGAAGAGGTTATGTCCGCCTTTAACGACGCCGTCGCACATTGGGTAGGCTATGAGGAAGACGCAGCGCTTCCCACCGATAAATTGGAACAGTATCGCGCGGGGGGGCGTCTTCTGGAATTGCATTACAACATGTCGGTCCAGGTGCATACCCGGCATGCGTATCCTAGAGCAAGGAGCTTTTTTGTCCCACTCGACGGAACAGATGCGGATTGGCGTAGGATATTTGCTGGATGGGGCGATGAGCCACGGGTGGGTGTATTGAACGCCAGCGAAGCGCGGTTTGCGCATTTGTTGGCAACGGTCGAACAGGCTGTCCCTGGTTACTAAGAGGTACTATGATCGATTCGCAGGCGCGCATCCTGGTGGTCGATGATGACCCCAAAATGATCCAACTGGTTAAAGAGGTGTTGGATATGATTCCCTGCGAGGCGCTAGTGGCCGTCGAGGGGGAGGGGGCACTGGCGTTGCTGCAGCAGGAACTGGAAAAGGGGACCCCGGTTGATGTTGTGCTGCTCGACGTGATGATGCCCGGTGAAGATGGGTTTCACATCCTGGAGCGGATGAAGGCCGATCCACAGTTGGGACAGACCCCAGTGATCCTTATCACTGGTTTGGACTCCATTCCATCGAAGACACGTGGTCTCCAGATGGGGGCCGACGATTATGTCATCAAACCCTTTGATCCCCAGGAGTTGATGGCGCGCGTGGGTGTGGTGCTGCGCATCCGCCGGACAGAGCAAATGCTCCGGCGACGTAATCAAGAGTTGGCGGCGCTTGACGATATCAATCGTATGGTGTCCTCAAGCCTGGATTTGGATGAGGTGTTGGCTTCGGCGTTGGAAGGGTTAGGGCGCTTGATTGAAACAGATGCGCTGGCCCTGGTGCTCAATGACGAAGAGTCCCAGGCGTGGGTGGTGCGGACAGCGCGCGCGCAATCTGATGTTTGGCTGGAGGGGCGGGTGGTTCCCGCTGATGATGCTGTTTTGCACGGTGTGGTGACCGATGACCGCTCCCTGTTATTCCGGGAAGTCAGCGAAGGTTTTTGGAATGAGGCGTTGAATAGCGCCTCCCTGGATATTTTGTGTGTGTCGTTGATCAAAGGCAGTGAGCGTATCGGTGCACTGGTCGTGCTGAAGCAGACAGCGGAGCTGGATGAGGAATCGATTCCGTTGGTAGAGCACCTCGCGGCCACCGTCTCGGTGGCCGTTCAGAACGCCCGGTTGTTTCAGGATTTGGAGTCTTTCGCCGAAGAAGTTGAGCGTTCCCAGAATCAACTGATCCAGGCTGAAAAGATGGCTGCGGTAGGGCGTCTGGCAGCGTCGTTGGCGCACGAAATTAACAATCCGCTTCAGGCGATTCAAAATAGTCTGCATCTGGCTCTGCATCAAGGGTTGGAGGAGGAAAAACGACGACAGTTCCTCGAAATGGCGCAGCAAGAGGTAACCCGTCTGGTGCAGATCGTGCGCCGTATGTTGGATTTCTATCGTCCCTCATCGGCGATGCAATCCCTGGATGTGAATCGTCCGGTGGAAGATGCGCTGGCGATTGCCGGTAAGCGCTTGCAACAAGCGCGGATCGAGGTTGTATCGCGGCTGTCTTCGAATTTGCCGCCAACGCGCGGCGCGCCCAACCAGTTGACGCAGGTATTTCTTAACATCATTATCAATGCGTTGGAGGCTATGCCTGACGGTGGAACATTGTGGGTTGGTACGGCCTATCACGCCGAGCGCCGGCAGATCGTGGTTGCGTTCCGTGATAGTGGCGTGGGCGTTGCAGCGGAGATGCGCGAGCATATGTTTGAACCCTTCCACACATCAAAACCGACCGGTACCGGATTGGGATTGGCAATCAGTTATGGCATCGTTGAGCGGCACGGTGGCATGATCGAAGTGGAAAGCCCACCTGGGGGTGGGACGACTTTTATCGTGCGTTTGCCGCAGCACTACGAGGAGGCTTGATGGAGGAAATTCGTATCTTGGTTGTGGATGACGAAGCAGCCGAGCGTATTACCCTCGGTGAAGTTCTGCGTCTCGAAGGATACCATGTCACGTTGGCAGCTTCCGGTGAGCAAGCGCTCGCCATCGTGCGCCAGGAACCGATGTTTGACCTGGCGATTCTCGACCTGCGCTTACCAGGTATGGACGGTTTGCAGGTCCTGGACGGCATTCGCAGAATCTCTTCGGAGACCATCGTTATCCTCATTACCGGCTATGGTACGTTGGAGACAGCGGTGCAGGCATTGCGCAAAGGCGCTTACGACTTCTTGCTCAAGCCCAGTCCCGTGGAAGAGGTGTTGGTAGCTGTGCGGCGTGCGCTCTCGGAATTGAAGGCCGGGCGCCACCGTCGTTTGCTGATCAGCCAACTTCAGAATACGTTGCAAGCTCTGGTGGCGACGACGGATGGCCTCATGGGTGTTGAGGCCCTATCCGCACTGGAAAAGGAGGATGACGGCACCACTGTCGTCGGCGATATCCAGATCGATAAGGGTAAACACATGGTCACGTATCGCGGGCAACCCGTCGAACTGACGCCAACAGAGTTCCGTCTTCTGGAATGCCTGGTCGGTCGGGTAGGCGAAGTATGTACACCGCAAGAGTTGGTGCGCTGTGCACAGGGATACGATACTGATGCCTGGGGGGCGCGCTCAATCGTGCGGGTTCACATCCGTCGTTTACGCCGCAAATTGGAACCCGATCCTGAGAATCCGCGCTATATTTTGAACGTGCGTGGTGTGGGTTATCTCTTCGTCTCTTCGCCGGAGCAAGCGCTTCAGACGGCAGAAGACTAGGGGCATGGTTGGCTCTCAAGAAATGTGCCGTGTTCAATTTCCATCAATGGGCGGGTGATTTGCTTTAGCGCAGGTTGGTGTTAGAATTTGATTGTCGTTGATTCCCTGAGGAATCGGGAGGACAATTTTTTATGGCAGACAAAGAGAATTTGGTGAAGATGCAGAAGCTACGCCGGACAGTGGATCGCTTGCGGAATATGCGCTCCAGCGGAACGCCTTCGATTCGCAAGACGTCCTGGTTCGCACGGCTTAAAACCCGCTTAGGATTGACCCCAGTGGCGGAAGGTGCTGAGGAGTAGGAATTTCCGTCTGACAGTGCCGGTTTGGCACCGCCAGTCTGGCGCCGCCAATCTGGCGCCGCCAATCTGGCGCCATCACCCAAAAATAACAACAGCGCGGCATATCGCCGCGCTGTTGTTATTCATATACCTTACCACCATAACAGGAAAACATTTTGGGCTGTTGTGCTCAATTCCCCATATGTCACAATGACGCGCACGATAATATTTGTGCCGGAACGCCCTTCGTTAACGGGCAAAGAGGCATTCGCAAAGCCTCGTTTGTCTGTCAAAAGCGTTTGAGTGCTATTGGGAAGAACCTTGTTCGTGTTCATCTCGATGAAGCTAATCTCAACCCGTGCGTTCTCTACATAATCACCGTTAGTGTCGGTTACTAAAACTGTCACTGTTTGATTGCGCTTTGCAGTCATAACTGAGTAGCGCAGCGATACCATAGCACGCAGTCCGCTAATCTGGGGAACAGCGGTCTCTGGTGTTACAAAGATCGAATTTAGCGAACGCAATGCCTCTGATGGCATACGGTCACCATAGATGCCAATGTAAATTTCCCCCAAATTGTCGATGACCACCGCATTCGCGGGATCGTTGGGTTGCCATTGTAGTTTAAGACGTTGGAAGTACTGGACAATTTGGCCTTCCTCAAAGTACATTTCCGTGATAGGATAGCCGAAGATGTCTATCCCTCCATTTTCATTGAAGAAATCGAGGAAAGCATAGGATACGGTATGTCCCGTCGCAGGGAAAAAGACCTTGCGCCGTGAGCGCGGCGTTGGTTCGGACACTGAAGGTTGCCGGTATTTTAGCTCGTCACCGAGCAGCCCCAATTGAACCTTGTATGGGACTGGATTTTCCGGATGCCATTCCATACGTGCTTTCTGGAAGTATTGTACCAAGAGGCCCTGATCCACAAATTGTTCGGTAAGAGGGTAGCCGAAGATTTCTAACTCGCCGTACTTGCGGAAATAGACAAGAAATTCATCTTTCACCCAATGGCCGGTTTCTTCGAAGAAGAACGGATCTGTTCCGTTTTGTGCGGAACTGGCCTGTGGAGCAAAGAACCCTACTATGATGGCGAGTAAGAGCACTATGCCTAATTGCTTGAATAACCGTATTGATTTCATATTTTCTCGACTATAAATCCAATTTATGCGTTCCAATAATGCTTGGTTATGTGTGCTCGTGTTGTTCGACTACAATGAGTCCATATACTATTTTACAACAAAATGAACGATAATGCAATCCCCTTCGGGGTATATTCGATTTGGGACTTGACATAGAACAAATGTGCGATTATAATAAGTTTGGGATAACTTGGGATAATCGGAAGCATACTACATCAGAGTGGAGGTAGATGATGAAAAGGAAGAAGACAAAATTACCCGAACGGCAAGCCAAGATGTACGCTTTTCTGAATGACTATATCAACGCCAATGGTTATCCGCCGACCGTGCGTGAAATTGGTGAAGCGTTGGATATCCCTTCAACATCCCTAGTGTCCTACTACCTCAGAGGGCTAGAAGAGCGTGGCTTGATTGCCCGTGAATCGTCAATCTCACGCGGTATTCGTCTGGTCGCTGAGGCATATCCGCCGAAAACCAAATCTGATGATTTTCTGGCCGGCAGCGCCGAGACACTGTCGATCCCTTTCTTGGGCTATATTGTCGCCAGCGCGCCCATTCCGGTGGAGGCTCTCGCCGGGACTGAGACGGTCGAGATCAACCGTGCACTCTTTGGGCGTGATGTTACCGGTCTTTTTGCGCTGCAAGTCCAGGGCAATTCAATGATCGATGCACTCATCCACGATGGCGACACCGTCATCCTGCGCCACCAGGAGCGAGTTGAGAACGGCGAAATGGCTGCCGTTTGGCTGAATAACAACGCCGAGACGACGCTGAAAAAGGTTTACTATGAAGGCAACCACGTTCGGTTGCAGCCGGCTAATCCGACCATGAAACCGATCTTTGTCCCGGCGAATGATGTGCAAGTCCAGGGCAAAGTGGTGATGGTGATTCGCCAATTGACGAATTGACTTCGTTTTGTTAGGGTAGGGCAAGGTGTCAGCTTGCCCTACCTTTGTTTATAAACCACCGGCAGGTAGCACTGCCACGGTCCCACATTTAACCAGAGCCGGCGTTCCCAGCGTTGACCAGCGTTGTCTTCAAGAATGGCGTCTACGCGAACCGGTAGTTCCCATGTCCACGCGCGCATGGGAATAGTGACCATAAGCGTTTCCCCGACATCGAGTGTGCCTTCCCATACCGTTGATTCCCAACCCCGCGCGGAAGGCAATAACGCCTCGAGTGGCGATGTGCCCAGTGTATGCCACACCTGCATTTTCCCCTCCCTCACAGCGCCCGATCCAACATTATGTAGCATAAAAGTCAGTGATACCGGTGTGTTTACGCGTATCGCGGCCCATTCCGGTGAGAGCCATCCACTCGCCGATAAATCCGCGCTTGCAATGTGCAGATCGGTATTGCGTGCGAAGGCAAAACCCCACGTGGGCAGTCCCAAGGTGAGAGAGAGAGGGACAACCGCGCTTGGATTGCCTGTCACGGTGACAACCCAGGTAAAGGTCAGTGGTGTGTGCGGTTGTACCTCGCCGTTCCAGGTGAGCGTCCGCGATACTGCCGCATACTCCCACGTGGCTGGTAAGGTGTCGACTGCGAGTGTGACCGACGTGGGCAGTGTGTGCGTGACGGTCGCCATCAACGCCTCCGGAGCGTCGTTTTGCAGGACGAGGGTGTGCGTTACCGTTTCACCGGGCAGGGGCGCTGTTGGTGCGACGGTCCACTGGCTGGTTCCTAGGGGGGAAAGCCAGCCGGCATCTTGCGCCAGCACCGTGGCGCGTGTGTCGAAGGGCAGGGTTTCCAGCGGGAAGGCGTAGAACAACGTTCGCGAGTTGGATACCGCTTCCGTGGCGGCGACGCCGAGCGGCTGTCCCAATTGCCCGCGGATGACGGGTGCAGCATCGGGCGTGGGTTCGATAGCGTCGGCCCAATTTCTGAAGGGGAAGTCTAGTTCAACCGGTCCCCACATCCCACCGGCGAGATGATCGGGGACGCCGAAGGCGTGGGTTGGAGCGATATACTCATCCCAATGGAACACGCCGAAACGCTGGGCCAGTGCGCTATCGCTGTGGTAATAGAGGAAATCCTGCGACGAGAGCAGCAGCCGTCCGCCGCCGTCCAGATAGGCCAGCAGCGCCGTCGCCTCTTGTGCCAG
>JAFGSL010000369.1 GCA_016934645.1 Anaerolineae bacterium | reverse complement strand
GGTTTGCCCCGTTGTTTTCCCATGCCTTCCTCCGTCAAGCTTCGTTCAATCCGTTGAGAAAATCGTTGATGACGGCACGGTACGCATCCGCCTGCTCCCAGGAAGTCACGTGCCCCGTCCCTTCGAAGAGATGGACTTGCGCCTGCGGGTAGAGTCGCTTGAAATCCTCGCGCACTTCATCCGGCGTGGTGCGATCATTGTCGGTCATCATGATCAAGATGCGGCCCGGCCAATCGGCCAGATCATCCGGCGTAAAACGGTGGCCTTCGTAGTCCACAGTCCGTGCCAGGATACTGAGGAAGTCCGCTTTGGTCAGACACACACGCAGCAACTCAGCATAGATCGCGAACTGCAAAGCCATATCCGCTGTATTCTCCGGCATGAGCTTGTTCAGGCTGAGACTCAGCATCCAGCGCAGTATCCCGCCCGGCAGCAGCTTCGCCCAGCGCAGCATCCGTTCCAGCTTTGCCGTCCCTGGATCGTCGGGATAGGTCGGCTGCGTGTGCGAGAGGACGAGCGAAGCCGTCATTTCTGGGTAGCGCCGCACGAAGATCTGCGCGACGAAGCCACCATAAGAGCCACCCTGGACATGCGCGCGCTCAATCCCCTCATGCCGCAGAATCCCAGCGAGGCCGTCGCAGAGCGCATCCATCGTGTCCACCGCCGGGTAGCACGGCGCGATAACGCGGTGCGTCTGTGCAAAGCGCAGCAGGTGATGCCAATCGAAGTAAGGGATCGCGAGCGCGCCGGTCAACGTCAGCCGGGTCTCCGGGCCGCTGCCGATATCGTAATACGTCCACGTCACGCCGTCCTGCGTGATGTGCTTGAAGTTATGTTCATTGCGGAACTGCCGGTAAGGTACTAACTGCTCCAGCGGAACATCTTTGTACAACTTTGCAATCTTTGGATTTTCCAGGAAGTCAGCCATCTTGTCCTCCTTAGGGTTCGTAGAAATATAACTTCCCGTTTTTTGGCTCTACGCCCCGTCCCCGGGGCGCTCTGTACGGGAACTTATTCTTTTACAGGTTCTTAGTCGACGGATTACACGGACTGAACGGATTTTTATTTGAACAGTCTGACAGCCAGGACAATACCCAGAGCAGCCAGCAGCAACCAGATCGCCACAATGACGACGGTGGCAGCGCGGTTGATGGGTTTGCCATCTGCCAACGTTTCCTGCGTTCTAGCACGGCTTTCCGCCATCACTTCCGGCGGAATCATCTTGAGCGCAAGCCAGATGCCAAAGGGCACGAGGATCAGGTCATCCAGATAGCCTAACATCGGGATAAAGTCCGGAATCAGATCGATGGGACTGAACGCATAGCCCACGACGATGGCGGCGAATATCCGCGCGCCCCACGGCGTGCGCGGATCGCGGTAGGCCAGATAGAGCGCATAAGTCTCGGCCTTGAGCTGCCGCGCACGCCTTTTCCAGTTTTCCATTTCCGTTGAACTCCGTTCAATCCATTGAGGCTTTCCGCCTTCCGAGTAGCCAAACCCCGGCAGCGATAACGGCAGCCAGCGCCCCTACGCCGATCCACACACCGCGCCAGTCCAGTGGAATCTCCTGGATGCCATCCGGCATCGGCGGAGTCTCGGGCTTGAGATGCGGATACAGTCGCTCAATCGTGGGCGTCGGTACATTCGTGGTGCGGGCCAGCGCCAGGAACTCATCGGTGAGGTGCTGCACCTCGTTGCGGGCAGCGTTGGCGTGTCTGACGAGCGCGATGTCCATCTTGGGATCAGCAGCCCAACGACGCAGTAGTGGAATCAGAATGGGTTCCGGCAACAAGGCAAACATCCACAAATAACCTGGAGTGTACGGCATCCCCTTGGACCGCAACACGCGGAAACCTTCGCGCATGGCACGCACCATCAAGACCAACGCGTCCCGCGTGCGGATCAGGCGCATCCGATCCGTCCCGCAAGCATAGAGCGCCGGTCCGATGGATGGCATCAGCAGCGCGACGTGATACTTGTGCCACGCATCCATATCCGTGCGAATCTCCGCCTTGAAGCCCGGCGTAGTATCGAAGACAACAGCAATGCGCCGCGTTCGCTCTGTGATGCTCCCGTCCACTTCGCCGAAGGGAATAGGAGAAGGTTCTTCTTCTGTGCCTGTCAAACAATGGATCACATGACCATCGCGGTATCCGGCGGAGGCCGGGAAGCCGGTCAGCACCCGTTCCTTGCCCAGCGCCTTCACCAACGCATCCGGCCCGGCGGCGTTGTTCATCAAAAAGATGATGTTCGGTACGCGTGTGTTCGCTGCCAGAATGGGAAGGATATCCAGTGCGTTGTTCTTGCGCATGATGACCATGATCAGGTCGTAATCGTCGTCGGGCGCAAGCTGCTCGACGATGTTGATCCGCGCCGTCACCCACTCGTCGTTGATCATGTTGTGAATCACCACGCCGTACTCGCGCAGGTCGGCCAATCGTTGTCCCCGCGCCAAAATCGAAACATCGTGTCCGCCCTGGTGGAGCTTTGCGGCGAACACACTGCCCAATGGGCCTGCGCCATAAACCAAGATTTTCATTGTGAGCCTCCTGATTAGAATTGAGAATCAGCGAAACAAGAATCAGCGAATGGAGAATCAGCGAATAGAGAATCAGCGCACGTGATTTATGATTCGCTGACCCGCTGATTCTTGATTCTGGATTCTTTAACACTCAACCCGGCTCTCCAACGCGCGCGTGAACAATTCCCGGTCTTCTTCCTGGATGATGGTCAGCGCCTGATCACCGAGCATCGTAAGTAGCTGTGGTAAGTATAGATCCGTGCGGAGATGATGTTCCGCGATAAAGACCAGGAGCGAGTTGCTCGTCCACGAGGCCCGCGCCTGGGAGGCCGTCAGCCATTCGCCGACGAGCACTTCCTCGCCATCGATGACGAGGATCAACCCCAGTCCGCGCGCCTGCGACAGTGTTTCTTCAGAGACGTGCGCAACGACCACACGGCAGCTCGGAAAGTCGATGTCCTCTGTGGTGTAGATGACGACCCGCACGCCGCGTTGCACGGTTTCTTCCAACGCATCTCTCAACGCCGGGAACGTCGAAGGAAACAAGGCGATGTAAACGCTCTCCTGCGCCTGCGCGAGCATTTCTTCGGCTTTGGCGAGGATATTCTCGTGCCCCTCGATGTTCCAGACGTAGTCCAGGTCCGAAGTTGTGCCAAGCGCGGTAAGATCACTCTGCAAGGAGCCGATCAGTTCCTCTTGCTCGCGCTGCAATTGCGTGAGGAACTCGTCCGGCGGAACCGGCGCATACTTCACCCCCCCTTCAACGCGCAATGTCATCGCCGCGCCACGGGTGACGAGTTTGCCCATCGCTTCGTAGATCATTGAGCGGGGGACGCTGGAAAGCTTCGCCAGTTGGTAGCCCGTAACGGGGCTTTCGTGCAACAGCGCGAGATAGGCTTTGGCTTCATATTCGGAAAAACCCAGTCGCGTCAAACGGTCGATCAAATCTGTCGTCAAGATTTCACCTCCTTAGTGGTTATATGTATAACTAAGGCGTTATAAAAATAACTACTAGTATTCTACATCTGTTTTTGGACGTGTCAAGCTTTTGGTGGATGAAAAGAGGAAAACAAAAGGAGTAGGGAGTAAGGAGTATGCGCAGAAACCGCCCTTACTCCCTACTCCCTACTCCCTACTCCCTACTCCTTCCCCTCCACTATCGCAATCTCCTCCGCCGTCAACCCATACAGCGCATACACGAGCGCGTCAATGGCCTGGTCCGTGAGATCAAGCTGCGACCACCGGTTGTCGTCTGCGTCGGATAAAATATATGCAGAGCGCGAGCGCCGCAGCGGCCGCCAGTCCAGTCCACGCCGGGGTCTGGGCGAGGAACGCGCCGATCCGCGCGGCGTTGGGATACTGGGTCTTGATGTACCAGAAGCCCCCGCTCAGTTCATACACGCCGCCGGAGAGCGTCCCGGCGTCTGGCTGGCCTGCCGCGCCGCCCAGGGCGTACTCGCCGCCGGTGCTAATTGCGCCACCGCCGTCTGCCGTAGACCATTCCAGGTCGTACCCTCCGCCGGATTGCGCCCACGCCGCAGTCACCGGCAGCAGCCCGGCGAGCAAAACAAGGCTCAAAATACGGGCAAAACGTGTGCGGTTCATCGTCTTTCTCCTTACCAACTCACTTCCGCCGTGTGCACTGTGGCTACCCAGCGGATCGTTTCACCGTTGCCCTGCACCTGGGGGAGCAGAGCGTCGAGAGTATCATCGGCGAGGACATGGACATCCCAGGCCGCGTCATCCTCACCCAGCACGGTGACGGTGGGCGTACCGACCAGCGCTGTGGTGCCGCCGACGTTTTCGATGACGCCTTCGATGCGGTAGCCGGCCGACTCGCCGGCTGAGGTGCGCCCGGAGAATAGAATGTCAAAGGTCACCGTGCGGCCGGGGGCAATGGTGAGTCGTTGGCTGGTGCCATTCCCATCCAGGAACAGATCGTGCCAACTGCCGGCGGCCATAGCATATTCCCGCCGCAACACATAGACCGAGGCTTGAGCATCGCCGGCGGCCGCAAAGCCGCCGCTGGCATACGCCATCTCGCCAAAGTGGGTCGCGCTGGCATAGACGCCGCCTGGCACGGTGGCATACGCGCCGCTGACCGTGTTGGCCCGCCCGGCAGCGACGGCCCAGTCACCGTTGGCCGTGTTATCCTGCCCACCGGCGACTGTGGCATATCCACCGCTGGCTTTGTTGGCCCGCCCACCGGCGATGGTGACATAGCTAT
>JAFGSL010000368.1 GCA_016934645.1 Anaerolineae bacterium | reverse complement strand
GGGATGCCGGGGATGGCGATGCTGTGTAGATCCAGCCCATAATACATCACCAGGGCGACAACAAACGTGAGCACCAGTTCGATCTCCATCTTAAACCGGGCGGTGAAGCCCTCACCACGCCGCACACCCTTTACCCCGGCCCAATCATCGAGCGCCCCAAGCACGCCGTAAGCGATCATTACCCCCAACGGTACCAGGATTGAGCGGCCTAAGACTGTGTTGCCGATAAGATTGTAAATGTTCAAGGCCAGCGTGATCAGGATAACTGGGATAGTAATGAGAGCGCCACCCATGGTGGGCGTCCCCATTTTGGTCTGATGCCCGCTCGGTCCGTCGATGCGGATGCGTTTGCCGACGTGCCAGCGTTTGAGTAAGCCGATGTAGGGGCCGCCCCAAAAGACGACCATCAGAAACGAGATGCTGGCTAAAATCAGGGCAAAGCTCACGACGCCTCCTTGCTAATAGCCATTACAATCTGTTCCATCTTCATGTCGCGGGATCCTTTCACCAAAATGATGTCCTGTGGCTGCAGAATCTCGTGCAGTACGGCAACGGCTGTTTCGCAGTCCGGTGTCTCGTGGACGTGATCGCACGGAAAGCCGCAGAGTTCTGCTCCTTGCGCAATAAAGCGCGCGCGTTCGCCCACGGTGATCAACTCCGCCACAATGTTGGCGGTCCGGCAACCCACCTTGAGGTGTCCGGCTTCCTCGTAATCGCCCAATTCCAGCATATCACCCAAGATGGCGATTTTGCGTCCCTCCAGCGTCTTGAGCAAATTCAATGCCGCCAGCGCCGATGCTGGACTGGAATTGTACGTATCGTCCAGGATCAGTGAGTTCTGTAGCCCTTGCACGGCGACAAGGCGCAACTGTGGGCCAGGTGCGTGCAAGCCCTCTACAATCTCCTGCCAATCCAGCCCTTCGACCAGTCCGGCGGCGGCAGCGCGGAGCACCGTGTGCGCGCTGTGCCGTCCCAATAAAGGAACTTTCACGTAGAGTTGTTCCCCCGCGTAGTGCAGGCGCAGCCGAATGCCATCTAATCCCTGCGTTTCAACATCGTCAGCCCACAGGTCTGCTTCTGGCGAAAGGCCATAGGAAAAGATCCGCGCTTGCGTGTGTTCCGCCATCGCCCAGACCCGGCGATCGTCGTAGTTAAGGATGGCGATACCTTCGGGGGCGGGCGGCAGGCTCTCGACCAGTTCGCGTTTGCCCAGAGCGATGTTCTCGATGCTGCCGGCACGTTCCAGATGGACCGGCTCCACGTTGGTGACGATGCCCACGTGAGGCTGTGCAATCTCGGCTAGTAGGCAAATATCGCCACGTACGTACATCCCCATTTCCAACACGATGTAGGCGTCTTCGTCGGTCAATTCGAGCAGCGTGAGCGGTACCCCAATTTCGTTGTTGTACGAGCCGGTGCTGCGCTGCACGCGATAGCGGTTGGCAAGTACCTTGGTCACGACTTCCTTGGTTGTCGTTTTGCCAACGCTGCCGGTGATCCCAATGACGCGAGGGCTCAACTGTTGCCGCCAGAAGCGCGCCGCGGACTGTAATGCATTAAGCGTATCGTGGACATGGATCAGCAGCGGTGTCTTCAATGGCGTGCTGGGAGGCACTTCGGTCGCGTTGAGGATGCTGGCAGCGCCACATTCTGTGGGGTCTACATCATGTTCGATGACGGCAGCAACCGCGCCTCGTTCGAAAGCGTCGCCGACGTAATCATGCCCGTCGACGTTTTCGCCCTTGAAGGCAAAAAATACAGTGCGCGGAGATTCACGCTTGGATTCTGCCGTGCGCGAGTCCAGAATAGGACGAACCGGCGTCTCCATACCTACCGGACGCCAGTTGCTTATTCCCTCGATTAGACTTGCCAATGTCAGTTGTTTCATTTTAATCCGATAGTTTGATGATCTGGTTTGATTACGGCCCCGCGCGCAAATCTGAAGGCGGAACGCCCATAAGCGTTAAGACGCGCGCCATCACTTTCTGGAAAACCGGCGCGGCTGTATGGATGCCCCAACGCATATCAGCCGGTACATCCGGACGATCCAGGTTGACCAGAATGACGACTTGCGGATCTGATACCGGTCCGAATCCTGCATATGACACGATAACCTGCTGTGGATCATAGCCACCGGTTGTCGGGATCTGCGCCGTGCCTGACTTCCCGGCCACACGATACCCTGAGACCTGTGCCACCTTGGCGACAGTTTCGACGCTGCGCGCCATGATCTCCGTGACCGTGCGGGCCGTTTCAGCCGAGACCGGTTGCCCTAATTCGTGCGCTGGAATAGTAACGGTGCGCCCATCCGGGTACTGCCGTTCCGCAACGATGCGTGGTTGCATCATCATCCCGTCATTGGCAATAGCGGAAATCGCCATTGCCATCTGGAGTGGCGTCACTGCAATCCCCTGCCCAAAGGGGTTCGTCGCCAGGTAGCTGTCGGACCAGTCCCAATCGGTGGGAAGGTGAAGGATGCCGCGTGTCTCTCCGGAAAGTTCGATGCCGGTAGTCTGCCCAAAACCAAAGGCACGTACGTATTTGTAAAAGAGATCCGCGCCGAGTACCTGGGTCGATAGCGTTGCCACACCGACGTTCAGAGAATGATCCAGGATGCCCTGTAAATCCTGCTGCCCATACGCGGCACCAGTAGAGTTGCGGATGGGTACGCCTCCATATTCCAGTTCGCCTGCATCGTAGTAGGACCAGTTCAAGTCCACATGCCCGGAATCGAGCGCGGCAGCTATGGTGACAACCTTGAAGACCGAGCCAGGTTCGTAAGCGATACTCACCGCCGGATCGCGGAAGAGGGCATCTTCACCGTTTTGCGCATACTCGGGGTAGCGATGCGGCTCATAGTTCGGGCGACTGGCGACCGCCAAAATTTCGCCAGTCTGCGGATTCATCACCAGGATTGTGCCCCCCACTGCTTTGTAGTCCACGATAGCTTGATCGAGCGCCCCCTCGACAAAGGCCTGGATCGTACGGTCGATCGTGAGGCGCAGATCCGTCCCCGGGTAAGGGGTCAGATTGCCCCCCATCAGTTCGTCAGGCATGGGATTGGTGTCGCCACTTACCGAACCGACGCGTGTGATGCTTTCGCCGCGCAAGAAGCGCAGTTGGAAAGCCTGGACGCCATAGCCCATGCCGTCGGCATTGACAAAGCCCAATGTATGGGATGCCAGTGCCCCCTCGGCGTAGTAGCGTTCCCACGTGGGCGACAAGGTAATCCAGGACCAGTTCAAGTCTACGAGTTGTTGTGCCGTCTCAGGGGGAACGTGGTTGGTCAAAGGACGCCATACAGGTGTACCGGTGTCCTCCGTCAGGGTTATTGCGGCGAGCAATTCCTCTTCCGGGCGGTTCAACAGCGGTGCGAGTATGGAAGCTGCCATCACTGTATCGGTGATCATATTGATCTCGGCCCCAACATCATACACTGGCACATTGCCAACCAGCAAATCTCCGTTGCGGTCCATAATCACGCCCAAAGGCGCTTCGGGCAAGGCGTATTGGCGGTGGACTAGTGTCTCGGCTTCACTCTGATGCTGGCTATGCTCAAGGACCTGTAGACGCACTAGCTGCCCGAGGATAGGCAGCAGGGCAGCAATCAACAGCACCGAAATCAGGCGCAGGCGTGTGTCTGGACCGTGTAGCATCTCAAGGCTCTCCCAAGTATAGGTAGTCAACGGACTCAGCCGGCTGGTATCCCAGGGCTACTGAGCGTTCTTGCAGCACGGGAATGGAACTCAGGCGGGCGATCTCAGTCATAAGAGCCTGGTTATCCCGCGTTGCATTAGCAATTTCGTTTTCCATTGCCCACAGACGGCGCGCAGTATGGACGTTGGAAGCTACCAACGTCAGGTAAATGCCTGCTAAGACGGTCGTGATCACGACCACGCTGAGTAAAAGCCGCGCCAGAAGGCGCTGCATTTTCTCTGTTCGTCTCAGGACACCGTGTGTTTTTTGTTGCCAGAGTACGCTCATAATCGCTATCTGCTTTCAGCTATCAGCTTTACAATTTTTCCGCCACGCGCAGTTTAGCGCTGCGACTGCGGGGATTGGCAGCAATTTCCTCCGCAGATGGGATCACGGGCTTGCGCGTTATGTTCTGCAAAGTCGGCACATGTCCGCATGTGCAGATGGGTGTTTTGGGCGGGCAGATGCACCCGCGTTCTTCTTGTTTCAGGAAATGTTTAACGATGCGGTCTTCCAGTGAATGAAATGTGATGACCGCTAACCGTCCACCCGGGCGCAAGACCGCAACGGCCTGAGGTAGTACCTCTGTGATACCTTCCAGTTCGTGGTTCACCGCGATACGCAACGCCTGAAAAGTACGCGTAGCAGGATGTAGCCTCTCGCCACGCGCTCGCCCTACTGCCGTCACAATCACATCGGCCAGGTGCTCTGTGCTGCGGATGGGGCGCGCGGTGACGATGGCCTGCGCGATCCGACGGCTGCGGGGATCTTCGCCGTAACGCCGCAACAGGTCGGCCAATTCTGCTTCTGCCAGTTGGTTGACCAGGACGGAAGCTGGTGGATCATCGCTCGTGGGATCGAAACGCATGTCCAGCGGGCCATCCGTGCGGAAGGCGAACCCACGCTTGGGGTCGTCCACCTGCCAGGAAGAGAAGCCTAGGTCGAACAAAACGCCATCCAAGGGCGGGAACCCGGCATGCTGCAGGGCCGCAGTTAAGTGGACGTAGGACGTAGGTATGACCAGCGCCCGGTCTCCAAAGGGTTTAAGGTGCATTGCCGCGCGTGTCGCGGCTTCGGGATCACGATCTAAGCCTAGCAACCGGCCCATAGGGCCGGAGGCTTCGAGGATGGCGGCTGCATGTCCGCCGCCACCAACCGTCGCATCGAGGTAATACCCACCTGGTTTGATCGAGAGTCCATCTAGGACTTCGGCCATAAGGATAGGAATGTGACCGCTACGCTCCTGGTGACCAGGTGTGTTGGATGGGACGGTCTGTGCGCGCGGCGCAGGATGCTCCGCACTTTGCGCCGCATCTGTAGTTTGCGATGTTAAATCTGCAAATTCTCCCATAGTGCCGGATCCTCGTCCATCATTTCTGTCTGACGGACGTTGGCTTCTTCCCACCGTTCAGGTGTCCATATTTCAAGGAATCGGTCCAGACCCACGATCACGATTTCGGTGGCAAGATCCAATCCGGCATAATCGCGCAGACGATCGGGGATCAAAATGCGTCCCTGGCGATCCAGTTCTGCGTTCATAGCATCGGCGAAGAAGACGCGTCGCAGCGCTCGCCCACGCGGGTCAGTGATGGGGAGTGCATTGACCTTCTGGGCGATTTCGTCCCACACATCCATAGGGTAAATGGTTAGACAACGGTCTAATCCCCGGGTGATAACGATGCTTCCCGTGAGTTCGTCCCGGAAGCGTGAGGGGATGGTAATTCTTCCTTTGCTGTCTAATGTATACGTATACTGTCCTAAGAACATGGCTTTGTTTTCCCCACTAATGATGCTAAAATTGGGACACAAAAGGGAATGATCCCCCACTTTCCTCCATTTTTCCCCACCGTTACCCACAATTATACACGATAATCCCAAGTAATGCAATAGGGAAATCCCAAAATTTCGATAACAAAATTCTTGGAATTTGGGATAAAGTTGTTACGGATTTGTAACACTGGCGGCATAGCTTATAATGGGAGGAGATTGGGATATGTAACTGGGGATCAGAGATCGAGATGCTACACATTGAAAGGTTAAAAGCCGATATTGACGTGCTGAGCCGGTTAGCGGCCGAGCGCAAATCTTCCCGCGAAGATGACGTCGCGCGGGCATTGCGCTGGTTGGCCGAAGCTCCGGCCCCGGCGACGTTGCGCGAACGTCTGGCTCCTGTGACGTCCGGCGAGCACAACTGGCCTGGCGCGTTGCCTGCTGCCGATGCACCGCTCGCTGCGCGCGTAACGGTGATTAGCGATCCGCCCCATGGGGCGGTGGTCATCGGCGTTGACGGATCGCAGGTGTACCCAGACTCGCACGCGGTAGCGCTATACTACCTCATTCAAATCGGTGGCCTGGCCTTTGCCTATGATGGCTCACGGCCCCGCCCGTACAGTTGTGAGACGCTGCACTTCAAAGATGAGGAATTGTACGATGCACAGGGCTATCTCATCTCGCCGGAGCGGGTGGGGATGGAGCGCCTGGTACGGGAGATGGAATATCTCGCGGAGTTGACGGCTCTTGAGCGCCGCCTTGCACCCGCCGCGCCGTTTCTGGCGTTGACCGACGGCCCGTTGTTGTGGCCCTACGTCGAACGCAGCCGGGCCGATTTCCAGGTGGTGGACGCTTACCTGGACGCGCTGACCGAGATCCGCCAGGCGGGAGGGCTGCCGGTGGGCTACGTGGCCCGGCCGGGTGGGCGCGCGCTGTCGGAACTGCTCTGGGTGAGCCAGCTCGCGCCGGAGGATGTGCCGGGCCGGCTCCCAGAAAACCCGTTGCACCGGTTGACCGACGCGGCGTTGATGGCGCATTTCCTCGCGCCGGGCGAGCGTTCGGCCTGGTTCACCCGCCCCTCGGCGACGAATCGCCGGCACGCCGGGCATGGCCACGCGGTGTGGTTCTGCTACGTGAACGTGGGCACGCCGTCCGCGTCAGCCGTTTATACGGATGCGATTGCACGGGTGGAGGTGCCGGAGTGGGGCGCGCTGAACGAGGACGCAATCACGACGTTGCACGCTGTCTTATTGCACCAGTCGCAGGTGTTGAACGGCTACCCGTATGTGCTGGCGCGTGCGCACGAAGAGGCGCTCGTCACCACGGCGGACAAGGTTGCATTGGACGGTGAAATCCAGCGCCATCTCTTCTCGCAGGGCATCCTCGCCCGTCCTTCAGAGAAAGCACAGCAGAAGGCATATTTGGGGAGAAGGTGAGAGATTGAAGATTGGTTGATTGGAGATTTGTTGATTTATTCATTCGCTCATTCGCTGATTTTTCTTCTACCATTCGCCATTTGCAGATTTTCCAGGAGTAATTTATGGCTGATTCAGATCGAGTGATTACGATAGGCAATGTGTTGCGGGCCGACATCCGTGGCTTTGTGGTGGCGTCGCGTATCCCGGAGCCGGACGTCCCGACGTTTGGCACGTTCGTGCGCGCAGCCATCCAGCAGCGGCAGGCGGATCTCATTGGCCTGGTCTACAACATCACGTTGCAGGACGATCCCTTCCTCAAAAATCTGGCGGTGACGGTGATCGAAGATGATCCCCGCTACGCGGAAATCATCCGCGACCAGCAGGAGAACCGCGCCATCCCCGTGGAAATCGCCGTAGCGGCTATCGGTTACCGCGATGAGGACGGTTATCATTATGGCCTGCCACCGCAACCGCCGATGATCTTGCACCGTATCGTGGTATGCAGCAAAGACGAGGTCCGCTACATCACCGCCGCGCCGGACTTTATGCGCGCGCTGTTCGACAACCGCGACGTGCCTGCCGACGAGCTGATTCCGACCGCACTGCAGCGGGCGGCGCGCCTGCGCCCTGAGGCGTTGCGCGGTGAGTTTTTCCTCGAAGCCGGGCGTTACCTTGCACACTACCTGGGCCGCGATCCCGTCCGCTTGGAACGTATCCTGCGACGGTTGGCCTGATGATAGCAGAGAGTTGTGTAGTCGTACAGTTATTTTGCCTTAACGATTGGACTAACGACTGCTGACTATCAGACTAGCGACTATCAGACTATTTAAGGAGAAATATATGCGAACCCGATTCCGTGTTTTGTCCTATCTCGGTTTGTTGTTCGTGATGACGTTGATCGTCACTGGCTGCAAATCCACTCCCGCGATCTCTGAGCCTCCAGACGCGCCGCAAGCGACGGCAACTGCTCCTGCGGCAGAAGCCCCGGCCGTGACCAACACGCCGCGCCCCACGCCCACGTCATATCCCACGATGCCGCCGATGTCCTCACCGACACCCACGTCAACTGCGTCGCCTACACCGGCCGCAGCGGCGGATACCCCAATGCCCGAATTCGTCGAAGCGACGCCTACTGCTGTGCCACCGACGGCGACGCCGAGGGCGGCGGCGGATTCCGGATTGCCGGCCGGGCCGCATCCGCCGGCTGTCGTGGCTTCCGGCGCGTTGACGTTGCTGGATGATCCCAATGTCGCGCCGCCGCTCAGCATCCACGTGAGCGCGAATCAGGCGTTGGAGGGTTACCGCTACCGCGTCTCCGGCGTGCTGCGCAACGATGCTGCTGAGAACTACGCGGCGCTAGGCGTGGTGGCAACCTTCTTCACGGACGACGGATCGCGCTACGGGCCGATCAAGGCGAATGTTCCTTGCCTGCTCCTGGCCCCTGGCGATGCGTGCCCGTTTGTCATCGAGGCGACGTCCAAGAATCTGGTTTCGGTGATTTTACATCCGGAAGGCGCGCCGACGGACCGGGGCGCGGCCCCGCTGACGGTGAGCGCGACCGGGCGGTATCAGGATGCCGTCGGCTACGTACACCTGACGGGGTGGGTGCGCAATCCCAACGCCTACGCCGTGAAGAACGTGACCGTCAATGGCGCGCTGCTCAATGCGCAAGGGGAGATCGTGAGCACAGGGATGGCAATCCTTGTGGACAGCATCGCCGCAAACAACTCGGCGACGTTTGATGTCGCCATCAAGTACGTGCCCTACGCCACTTACTGTCTCTATGTTCAGGGGGAGCCGCAGTAACGTTTTCAGTGCAGAAGCAAATGAAATCTTACCGCGGAGCCCGCAAAGATCACAGAGGTTTTATAACCCCTCAGCGTTCTCTGTGATCTCCGTGGTGAGAAAATGCTAGGTTTGCATAAGTCCTCGTTTTTTATAGGTTCCCGACGAAGAAGTCTCGCACGCGCTCTTCCATGTAGACACGGTCGGCCAGGCTGCGGGGCACGTGGCGCTCGTCGGGGAAGAGCAGCAGTTCGTAGGGCTTGCGCGCGTGGATGAGGGCGTTGATAAGCCGCGCAGTGTGGCGAAAATGCACGTTCTCGTCGATCAGGCCATGGACGAGCAGAAGTTTCCCTTGCATCTTGTCTACGTGTGCCATCACGTTGCTGATGGCGTAGCCTTCAGGATTCGATTGCGGTGTGCCCATGTACCGCTCGGTGTAGTGCGTATCGTAACCGTCCCAGTGGCTGACGGGCGCACCCGCCACGGCGACTTTGAACGTCTCCGGTGCGCGGGCCAGGCACATCGCCGCCATATAGCCGCCGTAGCTCCACCCGTAGATGCCAACGCGGGCCGGGTCGGCTAGTCCCTGCTCAACAAGCCACTTCACGCCGTCGACCTGATCCTGCACTTCGAGGTCGCCCATATTGTGCTTGATCGCGCCCTCGAAAGCTAGACCCCGGCGCGCGCTACCACGATTGTCTATCTTGAACACCAGAAATCCCAGACTACTGAGGTACTGCGCCCGCATGTCCGCCGTGGTAGTCCAATGGCGACTCACGCGCTGTGCGTGCGGTCCACCATAAACGCTGACGATGACCGGATGCGGCCCTGGGCCGAATTCTGCTGGGGGGAAGTAGAGCGCGCCATATAGCGTATCGCCGTTGCAGTTTTGGAACGCGACAATTTGGGGCGCGGGCAGGTCCAGGGCTGCGACGCGTGGATCGGGCGTATCGTGAATGATGCGCAGCAGTGTACCGTCTTCCAAATCACGCAACGTGACGGTGGGCGGCGTCTCCGGCGCGCTGTGGACGTCGATGAAGCGCTGCTGGGCGTGATCCAGATTGACGGCGTGCATTCCCGGTTCGTGGGTGAGCCGCCGCGGTTCTCCGCCTTCTAGGGGGACGACGTAGAGGTGCTGTTCGGTGGGGTGTTCCCACGTCGCGGTGAAGTAGACGCAGCCATCTTTCTCGTCGACACCGGCGAGTGTATCCACCATCCACGTGCCGCCGGTCAATGGACAGATGAGCTTCCCATCCTCAGCGTACAGGTAGAGGTGACGGAATCCTGTACGCTCTGAGGCCCACACGAAGCGCCCATCCTTGAGCGGTGTGAATATATCGTGTAGGTTGATCCACACATCGCTGGTTTCGATGAGAAGCGTTTCGCCTGCGCCGGTCCGTGGGTCGAAGCGCAGCAGTCGCAGTTCGGTCTGCTCGCGGTTTTCGACCTGCGCGACGAGGCGACCATCGGGCTGCCACTGCACACGGGTAAGGTAGATGTCGTCATCGCTTCCTAAATCCATCCACACCGGCTCTTGCTGGGACCGGTCTCCCGGCCGCGCCCCGCCAGCGACGGAGACGACGCCCAGCCGCACCTTTGCGTTGGCCTGCCCCGCAAACGGATAACGGTGATCTTCCTGCGCTCCCTCGCCAACCCGATCCTGCCCCTGGTGGACGATGCGGTAGATGGGGATGTGCGTCTCGTCTACCTCGGTGAACGCCAGCCATTGGCCATCCGGCGACCACCAGAAGCCGTGGCTGTGTCCCATCTCTTCCTGCGCGATGTACTCGGCGAGGCCGTGGGTGCGTCCTGTGCCGCGTGCGCCCTCGGTGACTTGTACCGGCGTGCCGCCATCGACAGGGACAACGTAGAGTTCCGCGTCTTGCACGTAGGCGATGGCGTTCCCGTCCGGCGAGAACTGCGGATCGAGTGCGGGCGCACCATCACCGCTCACGAGGCAGCGGAGTGAAGCTTCGCCACTCTCGTCGTCCTGCACGTAAATGCCGCCTTTAAGCGGCACCAGCACGCGGAAGCCTTGCTTGGCCAGCGCATAGCGCGTCACGCCCACGGCGAGGGAGCGGGCACGCTCGCGGCGCAGTTTTTCTTCCAGCGAAAGCGTCTGCTCCTGATCGCCCGCGCCCGGCGGCGTGACAAGTTGCCAGGTTGTGCCGGTTTCCAGGTCACAGGCGTAGAGCTGCTGCGTGAGTGTCCCTTCCGCGCTGTGCAGGTAGGTGAGCCGCTTATCATCGGGGCTGAAGGCAAAGTTGTTGGGGATCGCTGTACCTGGCAAGGGATAGGTTGCAACATCTTCTATCGTTATTCGGGTTTTCGCAGAATCCATCAAACGTGTCCTCTCCTTCGGGAAAAATCTTATTTCAACGCTTAAGGCGGATCATAATCCACTGTTCCCACCGCGCCGGATTATGATCCGGCGCAAGCATTCTCGTTATCGTTGGTGTAGAATCCTACTTGAGAACTTCTCTCAAGATACAGCCGCCCAATGCTGAACTGGGCGGCTGCGTGTTATCGGCAAAGTTTTCAAGGTTCTCCCGTACTAGAACAAAGCCTTCAGTTTCTGCTCCAGATCAGTTGCACTGGCGAAAGACGTGATTGGCTTGAACTCAACGCCGGGATAGTAGATGTCATACCATACCTGGTCCAGGCCAGTGCCGATCTTATCTGGGCTGATGCAAATCACCCGGCGCGAATCCAAATCGCCGATGCCAGCGTCGTCTGGTGAGAAGCCGATGGTCGCGCGTTTCTCGTAGGCTACTTTGAAGGCAATCTGGGCCATTTCTGGTGAGATAGCCGCCGGGAGCAGGATATAGGTGCGCGCGTATTGCTCTCTTGGCGCGCCGCGCCCGGATGGAGCAGGCGGTTTTACAGGTGGTGTTGGTGGTTCTATTGGCGGGGTGGGCGGTTCTACCGGTGTCACAGGCGGTGTGGGTTTACTATCGATCTGTTCCAGGGAAAAGGAATCCATAAACCAGTTGTTCTCGAAGCCCCACTTGGCTTTGCATTCCACCCATACGCGAACTTCGCCGCTGGCGGGTGCCTCGAACTCTACCCACACATCATTGTATTCCCCGAAGACGAAGTTCTGGTTTTGCATGTTAAACCATTCACTCCACGCGACGTCGCCGTCCTCGGCGTGGGGCCAGGGCGTGTCCGGCGCGCTCCATCCCGCGCGGGCTTCGGCTGCCCATATATCGCCCGGACGAATTTTCTTCCCGCCTGCATGGCTGGCCACGATGTCGGGATAGACTTTCGCGTTGAATCGATACTTCGCGCCTGGGGTCAGGCCAGAAACGACCTGGGTCGCGGCGTAGTACACTGGCGCACTGGCCTTAAATATCTTCCAGCAATAGTCCCCGCTTAGGAAGAAGAGAGATTTCTCGTGCGCGGGAGCGTCCTTGATGTTCCATACCACCGATTCCGGGCGGTAGGCAACGGCAGCGGCGCCTTTGAAGACTTCTTTATCGATCCAGTAGAGATACCAATCTTTGGGTACCACAATCTCGGTAATGTTATTCTGGTGGTAGTGCCCCTCGTCGAAATTGGGATTCTTCAACAGGTTCATCGTTCTTTGCCCTCCCTATGGTGTAAGTTAAACTTCCGGCCTTCGAGGCCGCTTGAATGCTTCCACACATAGGTTAGCACACAAAGCGTGAAATTGCAACTGCATCAGCAAGTTGCAAGTTGGTGCGTTTCAAAATGGGGTGACTTGCCAGGTGGGACGCACGTACACTCGGCAAATAGGTGGAATATGTATCAAAATGCACGCCCACACGTCAAGAAAGTGCACCCCACCTAAACAGGTACTAGGCGTTCGTGATATTTTCCAACAAAGTTACGAACGTACCGAAATCCTCGCAGTGCAGGAAAGCGCGGCGCTGTTGGCGTCTCATGTTGGTGCTGGTCAGGTAGCGGCGCAGGTGTTTGCGGAAGCGGCGGTGTCCCTGGACTTCGCCGTGGAAGTCGACCATCCGGCGCAGGTGTTCCAGGATGATCGGCACACGCTCGGCTGGCGGGACGTCGGGCAGGTCGCGGCGCTGGAATATCCACGGGTTGCCTATGGCGGCGCGCCCGATCATCACGCCGTCGCAGCCGGTGTGCGCCTGGATACGAGGGATGTCGGCGGCGCATTTGACGTCGCCGCTGGCGAGGACGGGGATATGCACGGCCTGCTTGATCTCGGCGACAGCGTCCCAGTCGGCCAGCCCGGTGTATTGCTGGTCGGCGGTGCGCCCATGGACGGCAATCATGGCCGCGCCGCTGTCTTCCAGGGTGTGGGCGACTTCCAGGTAGTTGCGCGATCCGGCATCCCATCCCAGGCGAATTTTGCCGGTAACAGGGACGCGCACGGTGTTGACAAGGCGCGTCATAATGCGCCCGATTCGCGCCGGGTCTTTGAGCAGTGCGGCACCGTGACCGCCTTTGATGATCTTTGGTTCGGCGTAGCCCATGTTGAAGTCCAACACGTCGATGTTCAACGCTTCGACAGTGCGTGCTGCTTTCTCGAGTATGGCCACATCGCTGCCGAAGAGTTGGCACGCCAGAGGGTGTTCGTCGGGATGAAAGCGTAGCATCTCCTCCGAGCGTTGTGAGCCGTAGAGGATAGCGCTCGCCGAGAGCAGGCCCGTGTAGACCAGGGATGCGCCGAATTCCAGGCATAGGCGACGGAAGGGTTGGTCGTTGTAGCCCGACAGCGGCGCGAGAATCAGCGATCCGTGGATGGGTACGTCGCGGATGAAAAATGTAGGTGTATCATTCATTGTTTATTTGTCAGCAGATTAAGCAGATTTAGCAGATTATGTTCCTATGCTAAAATCTGCTTAATCTGCGTGCAACCTATGGTTGCCTATCTGCTGATAAAGGTTGTCGTTTGTGTCGCATATCCTTGATGGCGAAAGGCAGGTAGAACAGCAGGATGAAGGTCACGCCGAGGGCGATGATGATGGGGATGTAGCCGGGCCAGGGTGGCAGCACGTCCAGGAGGCTGGCGGTCTCCGGTTTGTGGGCGATGAAGAGGTAGTTGCTGCCGATCAGGTCGTTGATAACCCAAACGTTGATCATATAGAGGTAGCTGCTCACGAACACGCGCCGCACCGACGCCCAGGTGGGGCGGAAGCCTTCGACGATCGTCATGTAGAGCGCGGCGGTGACGATCGCGCCGTGAGAGAGGATGACCTGGAAGAAGCGGAAGTGCGGAAAGCCGTAGATGCCCGCATCGGGCGTGAGCAGGGCCTGCAACGCGCCGGCAATGCCGAGCAGGTAGGCGAACTCGTAGATGGTGCGATTTTTGGTGACTAGCATGTAGGCGCTCAGCCAGACCAGGACGCTGCACAGGTGCAGTGGCAGCATCGTCTGGACCGTCCATTGGCCGGTCGTCCAGTTCCACAGGTGCCAGGCGAATTCGTTGATGACGAGGAAAATCGCCAGGCCGTAGCGAATGTTGCGCCGCGCCGCGGGGCCGGCGTGATCGCGGACGTAAAGCAGCGCCACGTTGGCAAGCGCCACGAGCGCCAATCCAATGAGGTGCGCCGTCCCGAACAGCACGAACGGCGCACCGGTGTATTCCGGGCCTGCGAAGAAGTCGGTCATTGTTAGCTGACTTCCGCCATCAGCGCACCGATCTGCGCGCCGGTGAGTTTGGTCAGCGGGCGCTTGTTGAGCGGGCCGCCGGTCTTCAGCACGGGATCGAGGCCCTCGGACCCCGGTACCGCTTCGCCACGGTAGAAGATGCCGGTGGGAATGCGGTCGCCCCACTCCTGGGCGCGTTCCCACGCCAGAGTGCGGTTCGCCGGG
>JAFGSL010000367.1 GCA_016934645.1 Anaerolineae bacterium | reverse complement strand
TCTTACCGAACCGGCGGTGATTTCGGCGACGCTGACGTTCAATGCTGACATGGATTACACCATCGCGGCGACCGACGTGCTAACGAATATCACCCCGGTAGTCCTGACCGACGATAACAGCGCGCCCGCGGATGGCATGGCGCACGTACGCTTTGTTCACTTTTCACCTGATGCGCCCGCCGTTGACGTTGCGCTGGCGGGCGGCGCAGTGCTCTTCCCCAACGTCAGTTTCCAGGGATTCAGTGCGTATCTGCCAGTGAGCGCCGGCGCCTACGATCTCGAAGTTCGCCTGGCGGGAACGTCAACGGTTGTCCTGCCATTGCCTGGCGTCGCGTTCAAGGCTGGACGCGTGTACACGGTATTTGCGATGGGGTTGGCTGGCGGAACGCCGGATTTGCGCGCCGTCACCAGCATCGATAGTGGATTCGCGCGCGTTCGGGTCGCTCATACCTCGCCAGATGCGCCTGCTGTGGATGTATGGGTGAACGGCGAGAAAGCGTTCGAGGGGTTGGCCTTCGAGGACATTTCACGCTATGCGCTTTTGCCCGATGGCGCTTACGGCATCCAGGTGACGCCGGCCGGGCAGACCGAGCCAGCCGTCATTTCCGCTACCCTCGCTTTTACACCGGAGAGCGACTATACTATCGCCGCTACGGACATTCTCACCCAGATTACGCCCATCGTGCTGATGGACGATAACGGCGCGCCCGCGGCGGGTAAGGCGCACGTACGCTTCGTCCACACCTCGCCCAACGCGCCGGCAGTGGACGTTGCCCTGGCGGGTGGAGCCGTGTTGTTCGGTAACATCGCGTTCCAGGAAGCCAGCGGGTATTTGCCCGTTGATGCCGGTACCTACGATCTCGAAGTTCGTCTCGCCGGCGAGGCCACGGTCGTCCTGCCGTTGCCGGGCGTTACCTTCGAGGAAGGTCGCATATATACGGTGTTTGCCACCGGGTTTGCCGGCGGCGATCCCGCACTAAACGCTCTCGTTGCTATCGACAGCGGGTTTGCCCGCGTGCGGATAGCGCATACCTCGCCAGATGCCCCGGCGGTGGATGTATGGGTTGACGGGGCTGTGGCTTTCGCTGATGTGGACTACAAAGAGGTTTCCGCTTATGCGCCGTTGCGTGATGGCGACTACTTCATCCAGGTGACGCCGGCCGGCTTGACTGCTCCGGTGGTCATTTCCACCTCGCTCAACCTCGCGCCAGAAGTCGACTACACGGTTGCAGCGGTCGGTGAACTGGCGAACATCGCTCCACTTGTGCTTGAGGATGACAACACTATGCCTGCGACAGGCAAGGCGCACGTCCGCTTCATCCACACCTCGCCCAACGCCCCGGCTGTCGACATCGCCCTGGCTGGCGGGCCGGTGCTTTTCTCGAACATTGCCTTTGGCGAAGTCGGCGCTTACCTGCCGGTGAACGCCTACTACTACGATCTGGAAGTACGGTTGGCGGGCACGCAGAACGTCGTGCTCTCCCTGCCGCGCATCACGCTCAACGATGGCTCGGTCTACACCATCTTTGCGATGGGGTTGGCTGGTGGGACGCCGCCGCTGGAAGCCGTGTTGGTCGCGGATAGCGGGTACGCCCGCGCTCGCGTCGTTCATGCTTCGCCCGATGCGCCCAACGTGGACGTGTGGATCGACGGCGCGCTGGTTCCTGAACTGACCGACGTGCCTTTCAAGGCGGTTTCCGGCTACTTGCCGCTGACGCCTGGCGATCACCTGATCCAGGTTGTACCCACCGGAGCGACAGAGCCGGCCGTGATTTCCGCAACGCTGACGTTCGACATCGATCAAGACTACACCATCGCGGCGACAGATGTGCTGACATCGATCACCCCAATCGTCTTTATGGACGACAACAGCGCCCCGGCAGATGGCAAGGCTCACGTGCGCTTCATCCATCTCTCACCCGACGCGCCTGCGGTCAACGTCTACGTCAACGATGAGCTGGAGCTTTTCAGCAACATCGCATTCCAGCAGGTCGGCCCGTACCAGCCGGTTGACGCCGATACCGGCTACGATCTCTACGTTCGCGCTGCGGCAGATACCGCGATCCTGGCGTTGCTGCGCGAGGACGTCTCCTTCAGGAAGGAATCGGTTTACACCATCTTCGCGATGGGGCAGCTTATGGGCGATCCGGACCTGGATGCGGTTGTGAGTCTGGACAAGCAGTATGGCGTCTATCGCATCCTGATGCCGCTTGTGATGCGCAACTTTAGCTACTAGGATCCATCCGAAAATCTATCCGTGACGTGCGAGTGTGCTCGCATATCCTCCTCGAAACCTGACAGGTCGTGAAGACCCGTCAGGTTTCACTTTTTGTTGGCGGGTAAATCTGTGCTAAACTATGCGCGGTTCTCACAAACGATGGAGGACATAGACTATGAGAAGATATTTGTTCGTACTGTCACTTTGTATGATGTGGATCGTGAGTGGGTGCGCCTCACCCACACCGACGGCACAACTGTCGACAGAGGCACCGGTTGCAGTTGCTACGTCAATGCCATTACCTCCGACCGTGGTTCCGCCAACGGTGGCACCGCCAACGGCGGCTCCGACTGCAACCACTGAACCGACGTTATCACCACCGACGCCAACCGCCGAACCAACGCAACCGGTTCCCACCGATGCGTTGCCAACCATCCTCGAGCACTTGCGTTACCTGGACCATGCCAGCTTCCGGCTGGACGGACCGCCGACGATCTACTTCGATCCCACAAACTTGAGGGGTGAGGCCATCCCGGCGGACATCATCCTGATCAGCCACGAGCACGGCGATCACTACGTTCCGGCGATCCTCGAACAAATCAGCACGGCGGAAACGGTCATCATCACCAACGAAACTGTGGCTGCCGAATTGGAGAAAACTGACGTTGCGGGCGAAGTGCGCGTATTGAAAGCGGGAGAAGAGACTACGGTGGGCGATGTCACCATCGAAACTGTGCCGGCTTATAACATCGGAAAATCCTTCCATCCCAAGGAGGCCGGTGGACTGGGGTTCATCGTCACCTGGGGTGGGGAACGGCTCTATTTTGCGGGAGACACGAGCCGTATCCCGGAAATGCAGGACATCGACTGCGACGTGGCGCTGCTGCCGATCGATGGCACGTACACGATGGACGTCCAGGAAGCCGCCCAGGCCGCGGCGGATATCGGCCCGAAAGTCGCCGTGCCCATGCATATGCGCAGCGCCGACCCCGAGGAATTCCGCGAGTTATGCGAATGCCCGGTGGTTATTTTGGAGCCATGACGATGGCTTGCTTTAGCAGTTACCCTTTCTTTACCCGATCTGGTAACTTGTTTCCAAGTTCCTGGGCTTGGAATCGCATCGCGGGGTAAAATGCACTGTCGCTGCCAACCGCCTGGTAAATAGCTTCAGCGAGCGGGGCTAACTGGTCGGCCAGGTTGCCGCCGGTCTGTCGATGCTGCGCGATCGTCTCGACGATCTGCGCAAGATGTGGTGAAGGCCAGGTCTCCTGTGCTTTAGCGAATGCGTCATCATACGTGCATCCTGCCTCCAGATCAGCCAGTACGCCCTGGAACAGGCTTGCCGTCGGCTCGGGTGCGACTTGCGCCATCGCCTCAAGGCTTTGCCGTAGGCTGTATCCCGCACGCAGCGCCGTTACCAGAACGTACACACCATCACTCAATTGACGATCAAGAGCCGTGGTATCCATACAATCATCCTCCTTTACTTCAGTTCTTCAAGCAGTACCTGCCACATCGCGATTTGTTCTTCGGCCAACGTTTTGACCCTGGCGGCAAGGTCGGAGGCGGGCGTCGCCGATTTCCGCTTCCAGACCGCCTTGCTTTTCTCGTCGGCGACGGCAGAGAGCCAGCGTCCGATGCTCGGTTCGTTGTTCCAGATATGTCCCGCTTCGGCAGCCAGGCGTCTGAGTGCCTGCAAACGGCGTGCACCTTCTGCACCCTTGCCCAGGTGAACGTTGATTGTGTGATACCGGGCCATGTCCTCCACGCTGATCTTGCGCGAGGGCACGGTGATCGTCTGGTCGCTATCCAGGGTGGACCAGTTATAAAGCGTCATTCCTGTGTCAACGTATTCTTTGATGACGTCCTCGTGGAGATCGATGACGTAGGCATCTGCATCCCCCGCATAGTTCTCCTGGACGCAGGCCCAACCGAGATCCCACATGTTGTCTCGTAAAATCAACCTGCCGTTTGGATCCTCACCATCGACGTCATAGATCGTATAAGCATTCTTGTTCCATCGCACTTGAAGTTTCATCGTACGCCTCTATTTCTTTCTGATCTATTTCTATATAGATTATATAGTATTTTTATATAGATTGTCAATAGTATCTTCTGTCAGGTTTCAGGACCTTATTATCATCCTAGCTTCGAGGGGATCGCCAGATCCCCGCCGAGCTTCGCGCCCGTGGATTTGGCAATCCACTCAAAGCAAAAACAAGAGGATAGCGAGAATGAGAAAAGCCCGCTGTCAAGTTTCAGTTTTTGTTGAAGGATAGATCTGTGCTAAACTGTGCCCACTGATCCAGTCGTGTTTTCTTGGGTCGCTTTGGGTTTTCATAACCAGATAGGTAGTTTTCACAGCAAACGCTGCATGGAGGTGGACGATGAAGACGGCATTGGCATTCCTCTTGATTGTGTTGCTGACGGTGCCGGGCGTCGAGGCGCGTTCTGCCTCCCCGCAGGCCATCGCTGCGCCGGTGCTCAAGTGGCAGCACGGCGGCTGCTATTCCTCCTGGTGCGAGACCGGCTGGTATGCGTCGCCCGCTGTGGCTGATCTGGATGGCGACGGCGCGCCGGAGGTCATCGGCTCGGCGTACACTATCTTTGTGCTGGATGGCGCGACTGGGGCCAAAGAATGGCACATGAGGTCCGGCCATGACCGGGGGGAGCCGGAGGCCGATAACGTGGGCCGTACCTGGCCTGGCATCGTCATCGCCGATGTGGATGGCGATCACAATCTTGAGATCGTCACCGCTCACAGCGGCGGGTACGTATCGGTCTATGACCACGATGGATACTTCGAATCCGGCTGGCCTCAACGTCCCGTGACGAACGAGCTGCGCGGCCTTTCGGTCTACGATCTGGAAGACGACGGCACCATGGAAATCATCGTCGCCGCCGCAGTGGGCAGCAAGACGAACACCTGGGTTTACGAGCATAATGGCGTCCTGCGCGCCGGCTGGCCGCAACTTAACAACGACTTGGCCTACGCCTGGGGCGTGTTCAACGACAACGCCACCGTCGGTGATCTCGACGGCGACGGGCAGGGCGAGATCGTCGTCCCCTCCGACGTCCACTACATCTGCGCCTACGAGGCGAACGGCGCGCATATCCCGGCTAACCCCATTTACGGCGACAAGGCCTGGGGCCGCGTGGGCGTGCATGTCGATCATTGGGTGGACTTGCGCGGCTATGCGGAATGCGGCGTCGAGCATCGCCCTAACTTCGCCCACACCCCGGCCAATATGGTCGATGTCAACGGCGACGGCGCGTTGGAGGTCGTGGCGATGGGCAACGTCTACAACTGCGGGACCGATCCCTATACCAGCCTCTACGAGATGCCCTTTATCTTCAACGCCGACCGCACC
>JAFGSL010000366.1 GCA_016934645.1 Anaerolineae bacterium | reverse complement strand
GCGTGAGGTCTTGGGCATCGAGAAAATCGGCGTTCACGATAATTTTTTCGAATTAGGAGGGGATTCCATCCTCAGCATCCAAATCGTCGCCAAAGCCAATCAAGCCGGGCTACGGCTAACCCCCAGGCAATTCTTTCAATACCAGACGGTCGCCAAACTATCGGCAGTCACGGAGGTAGCGCCGGTCATCCAGGTGGAACAGGAAACCGTCACCGGACCTGCGCCTTTGACGCCTGTCCAGCACTGGTTCTTCGAGCAAAACCTCCCCAATCCCCACCACTGGAATCAGACGATGCTTTTGGAAATCCGGCGACCACTCGACCCGACGTTGCTGGAAAACGCGATACGGCATCTGCTGAAACACCACGATGCGCTCCGCCTGCGCTTCCAACGCGAGGAGGTGGGTTGGCAACAGGTCAACGCAGCGCCCGACGGAGATGCACCTTTTGTGCACGTCGATCTCTCCGCCATGCCGACTGAGGAACAACGCATGGTCGTTGAATCCCACGCAGCAAAACTACAGGCCAGCCTGGATTTAGCCGTGGGGCCGCTCTTGCGCGTGGCCTTCTTCGATCTCGGGACACGGCGCACCGGACGCCTGCTCATTATCATCCACCATCTGGTCGTGGACAACGTCTCGTGGCGGATTTTGCTGGAAGACCTGCAAACCGCATATAACCAACTCAGCCGTGGAGAGAAGGTCAAACTTCTGCCAAAGACCCTGGCTTTCAAAACATGGGCAGAGCGATTGACCGCCCACGCGCGCACGGCGCACCTTAAGGGCGAACTACCCTATTGGTTGACACAAACCGAACCGCTGCCGTACACCCTCCTTGCCGATACCACAAAGCGCCTGGAGATGAATACCGAGGCATCGGCGCGTACCCTGTCTGTGATGTTGAGCATCGCAGAGACCCGCGCGTTGCTGCAAGACGTCCCGCCGGTCTACCGCACACACGTCAACGAGGTCTTGCTAACCGCACTGGCGCAAGCCTACCAGAGGTGGGCTGCTTACCGGGCGTGGGCCAGAGCTACGGTTTTGCGGATCGACCTCGAAGGGCACGGACGCGAGGACATCCTGCCTGACGCAGACGTATCCCGCACGGTGGGCTGGTTTACCAGCATTTTCCCCGTGCGCCTGGAATTGCCAAGCACCCTCGCGCCTGGCAACGCCTTGAAATCGATCAAAGAGCAATTACGCCGTATTCCAAACAAAGGCATTGGTTACGGCATCTTGCGGTATCTGGCGGAAGCGTCTATCCAACAGCAACTACGCACACGCCCCCCGGCTGAGATCAGCTTCAACTATTTGGGGCAATTCGACCGGATTCTGCCAGAGCCTTCCCTGTTTACGCCAACCCGCGAACCCACCGGCCCCGAACATAGCCCTTACGGCCAACGGCGCTACCTGTTGGACATCGAAGGAGGCGTCAATGGAGAACAGTTGTGGGTAAATTGGACGTACAGCGAAAACCTGCACCGGCGCAACGACATCGAAACGCTCGCGCGCGGATTTGTCGAAGCCTTACAGGGCATCATCGCCCATTGCCGGACCCCCAGCGCCGGTGGGTACACACCGGCCGACTTCCCGGAAGCCGGCCTTGCGCAAGAAGAACTGGATGCATTACTGGCCCAACTTGACGAAGGGATCGCATAAGACAAGCATGAGCGGAAAAAATATCGAGGCCATCTATCCCCTTTCGCCTATGCAGGAAGGGATGCTGTTCCATACACTCTACGCGCCAACCTCAGGGGTGTATTTCGAGCAATTGAGCTGCACTTTGGTCGGCGCGCTCGATCTCGTAGCGTTCAAGCAAGCGTGGCAACAGATTGTTGACCGGCACGCGGTCTTGCGCACGCTGTTTGTCTGGCAAAATCGGGATAAGCCCCTGCAAGTCGTTCGCCAGCAGGTGGCGCTCCCGTGGATACACCACGACTGGCGAGGCATCGCGCCCGAGGAACAGGAACAGCGTCTAGCGGCTTTCCTGGTAGAAGACCGCGCGCAAGCTTTCGCACTGATGCATGCCCCGCTGATGCGCTGCACCGTGATCCAACTGGGCGAGACGCTACACCAGTTCGTATGGAGTTTCCATCACCTGCTGTTGGACGGGTGGAGCGTTTCTCACGTCTTGCAGGAAGTCTTTGCCCTTTACGAGACGCTTTATCACCGGCGACCTTTGTACCTGGAGCCCGCCCGGTCCTACCGCGAATACATCGCGTGGTTACAAAACCAGGACATAGCCGGGGCCGAAGCCTTCTGGCGGCAAGTTCTCAGCGGTTTCATTACCCCTACGCCGCTCGGTGGCCGACCGGTGAGGGGGCAAGAGGTCTATCCCACCGATCAGGAACGCGACCATGCCAGATTCAGAGTCCGGCTTGACCTGAAGACCACGACGGCTCTAAACGCGGCTGCCAAACAATACAGGCTGACCCTCAGCACCCTGGCGCAGGGCGCGTGGGGGCTCCTCCTTAGCCGTTATGCCGGGGAACAGGACGTCCTTTTCGGCGTAACCGTCTCGGGACGGCCGGCGGAGATTGCCGGGATCGAGAATATGATCGGGCTGTTCATCAATACGCTCCCCTTGCGTGTCCACGTTCCGGCGCAAGGAACGCTGCTCGCCTGGTTGCAGGCGCTCCAAATGCAGCAAGCCGACATAAGGCAATACGAGTTTTGCGCGTTGACGGACATTCAACGATGGAGCGACGTGCCATCCAGCCTGCCGTTGTTCGAAAGCATCCTCGTTTTCGAAAACTACCCCACTGGTGCGATCTTGCAGTCCACCAGCATCCCCCTGGAAGAGGCCAATCGTTGGTATAAGGCCGATGGGCTAGAGATTCGCAACATCCGCTTTTTCGAGCGGACCAACTACCCGCTGACCATCAGTGTTGAGCCGGGCGCCGAACTCGTGCTGGAATTCGATTACAACCCCGTATATTTCGACACTGACACTATCCGCCGTATGGCAAAGCACTTGCAAACACTCTTGGAAAACATGCCGGCGAGCTTGGAACAGCCGCTAGTAACGCTCTCGATGTTGTCCTTAACTGAACGGCAACAAGTGCTCGTGGATTGGAACGCCACGCGGGTTGATTTCCCCGACACCCGGTGCGTGCATCAGCTTTTCGAGGCCCAGGTCGAACGCACGCCCGACGCGGTCGCCGTTGTCGGCGGACAACAGACGTTGACCTACCGCGAACTCAATCGACGCGCCAACCAACTAGCGCACCATCTCCAATCCCTCGGTATGGGGCCGGAAACCCTGGTGGGTCTCTACATCGAACGCACCCCGGAGATGATCGTCAGTCTGCTTGGCATCCTCAAGGCCGGCGGCGCGTATGTCCCTCTGGACCCCGCTTACCCATCTGCGCGCCTGGCAACGATCCTGGAAGATGTACAAGTCTGCTTTCTCATCACGCAGCAACATCTGGCAAAAACGCTGCCCGTATATCCCGAAAATCTCATCAGCATCGATGCCGATTGGGACGTTATCGCGCGGAATAGCGACGAAAATCCTGGCACTGACGTCGCCGATACCAACGCCGCCTACGTCATCTACACCTCAGGGTCAACAGGTACGCCGAAAGGCGTCGTCGT
>JAFGSL010000365.1 GCA_016934645.1 Anaerolineae bacterium | reverse complement strand
CACAGCAAAAAGCGCGGTGATCCACAGACACACAAAGCTCAATCCCAAAATAACGAGAAAGATAATGATGTCAACCGACCACCGCTGCTGTTCATCCTGGCGTTGATACCGCTTGGAAAGCGCCATGTTAGCCCCTGTATTTTCGATCAAGCAAGCGCCTACCGGGCCTCTTGGTCACGCGCTGCTGGAAGCGTCACTGTAAAGGTGCTCCCAACTCCCACCTCACTGGTTACCTGAATGGTCCCACCGTGCGCCTCGACGATAATCTTCGTCACATATAGCCCCAGACCCAGACCGCGCACGTTGTCGTCGTGGCTCTGCATCACACGATAGAAGCGGGTAAAGAGGTTCTTTTGCGCCTCTGCGGCAATGCCGGTACCGGTATCGATGACCTGGAAAATCACATCATTTTGCGTAGAGGACAAACGCACCGTTATTCTACCACCTGCATCAGTGTATTGATAGGCATTGCGAACCAGGTTGATCAACGCCCAGCGCAAGCGCGCCACATCAACGCTGACTTCAGGCAAATCATCTTCCACTTCCATGATAAAGGCGAGTGATTTCTCTTCCATATCCACCCGCCACTCCTCAAAGACTTCTTGAACCAGGATCGGGAGTTCCAGTAATTCCAGCCGCAAGCCAATTCGCCCACCAGCCTCGACTTCGGAGAAGTCCAGCAGCGCATTGATCATACCGACCAGGTTATCCGTCTGACGACTGATCCGGTCCAGAAAATTGTGCTGCGTCTGGGTCAAAGCCGCGCCCGCGGTCGCTCCAAGCAGCGCTGTGTAGCCTTTGATGGCAGTTAGCGGCGTGCGTAGCTCATGAGAAACGTGCGCCACAAAGGCGTCCTTGAGTTGTTCAGCCTCCATCTCCGCAGTCACGTCGCGCAGAACAATGACCGTTCCCGAGTTTTCACCGTGATCACTGCCCACCGTAGCCGAGTGCGCCATGTAGATCCGGTTAGCGATCTGGAAACGGCGGCTCTCAAGCAGCCACGGGTTCACCCACGCATCCAGTGAAGACTCCAGCATTGGTAATTCGCGCATGGGGCCGAAGAGGAAATTCGCGGCCATTTCCTCCAGCATCACGGTAGCCGCCTGGTTCAGAGGGACGATTTCGCCTTGCGCGTCTTCAAGCAATACGCCGTCGCCGATGCTGAACAGAATTGAACGCATCCGGCTGGCGGTTTCCCGTTGCACTTGCAATGAGGACTGCAAAGCGAGGCTGCGCTCATCCAGACGTTCCGTCATCTGGTCGAAGGCCATCGCCAACGTCCCGATCTCATCGGTACGCTGGATGCCGGTGCGCTGCTTCAAATCACCCTCGGCTACAGCTTGCGAGGTCTTTATCAGGGTGAACAGAGGACGTGTAATGCGCTGCGCCACAAGGTACCCCAATAAGATAACACCCCCCATTGCTGCCGTGAACACCAAAACATACATCCCACGACTGAGGACGTTCGAATCCAGCAGAAGATCCGAGGAAAGAACTACATCGATAACCGCTAATCGGTCATTACCCACCACCAACGGGCGACGCGAGAGACGATAGTCAAGGCCCAAGATTCTCACCGTCTCAATTCGAGCTTTCGCCTCGGAGTGCAAAACATCCTCGTAGACATCCTTCGGGATTGATAAATCAGCTAACAAGGCCTTCTGAGCTTCAGACGGCATGTTTTGAGTGAATGTAGAAGCAATGGCTTGCCCCTCATTCAGGTAAACGGTAAGGCCGGCCATAGAGGTCGCGTTGAGATTGATGAGTAGTGTATCCAACGCCGTGCCCACCATCACAACGCCGGCAAATTCATCTTCCAACGCGATCGGCGCGGCAGTGAAATAATAGTATCGATCGTCTACAGGATGCAAGCCAATCGCGCGAACCGGCGAAGCATCGGCAGACCGCCGTTGCAAAAGCTGTTCTATCGGCCAGACATCGACGGTCCTGAAGTCATAATCAACTAACTGAAGTTGCCCATTGCGCTTCAGCGCACTAAACTCCGTTTCACCCTCGACATCGACCAGAATCACCACATCGATCCCTCTGGTAATGGCTGCCGGCAGCACGAGATTCGATAACGTCGTTTTATCACGCGCCTGTATGGCTTCAACCACGCCTTCCGTCAACGCGAAAGTGCGGGCTGCGTTCAGATGGTCGATCTCCTGACTTGCAAAACCGTTTAGAACCGCACGCCCCGATTCCACGAGGTAGTTGTTAAAACGCTCATTGGCCGAACTGGAAGCCAGGCGCGCAACTACATAGAGACCAATCATAGCAACTGCAAAGGTCAAGATGAGATAGGGTACAATAATCTTACCGCGAATGTCAGAAACTAAACGCCGTAGGGTGTTCAATACACGCTTTGGGCCGCTGGGTATTGGCTGTGCCTGCATACGAAATCTTCTCCAACGTCTGCGAACCACGATGTTCACATTATATGGACTGTAAATTCATCTCTAGTATAATCTAGCTTTAATAAGAGTCAAAAAGAGGTGACTTACGACAAACAAGGTTTGAATTGGAAGCGCAGTTGCCAGGGGCTAACATAACAACACCGACCTATTTTTCGCAGGTCGGTGTTGTACCATGCAAAACAAATCATCAAAACAACCTAAACCAGTCTGTACCGGTTATGATGGAACAAGTCAGAATCAAGAATAGGATCAAGAGGATCACGCCACAGCCCATCCCGGTACAAGAACACCCCCGTCCAAAGCCGAACTTCTCTTGCAACCAATCGAAGATCGCATTGAGAAACGCCAACTGCAATAACCCGGCCAAGCATCCAGGACGCCGATTCATAAGTCACCTCCTCGCGTGAATGTCATCCCTGTATACGCAATGAGACCGCACAGGTTGCAGGCACGTTCAAGTCTAGGCGCATCGACAACGCGGAATTATGATCCCGTGCAAGCCGGGTTTTTGATAAACACCTAGATCTCCGGCTCGTCGTCAAACGGATAATATTCAGTTCCCTGTGCTGCCTCGCGGATGGCAGGATCATCCGAATAATGCCCACGTCGTTCTACCGGTAACAGTTCGGCGATACGCTGCATGATCTCGTGGCCAATTTTCTCCAGATATTCGCGACGTTCACGCCCCCGACCTGAGGCGATGAAAGGACCAAATGGTCTACCAATGTGCGCCGTCACACGCGCGCGCCGGCCCTTGACGAGCCTGGGCAATACGTCAATGAAGCCATCCAACCCCACCGGGAGAATCCGCGCCCCCGTGCGCGCTGCGATCAACGCCACACCCGGACGTGGCGGGCGCAACACCGCCGCCGCACTCGTCCCCTCCGGGAAGACGCCAAGCACACCTTTTTGCCGCATCACCGCATCCGACGCACGCAACGCCAGCGTCGAGCCTGTACCACGAAAGACTGGATAGTAACCCCATAGCTCACGCACCCAACTGATCAGCGGCGGCGCATTAGGGGTGCGAAAACCGCCGAGGAACTCCATTGGCCAGGGCGCAATACGCACCATCGCCATTGGATCGACGAAGCTGAAATGGTTGGCTACAACCAGCAGCGGCCCTTCCGACGGAAAATTTTCTGCGCCGACGATATGAAAATCGGTTAGTACATCAAAGAGCACCTGTGTAACACGTCGCACTAAACCACGCATAAAGCGTCGCCGTGGATATTTGAATTCTTCGGTCATCGTCGAATCCTCAGACAATTTGGTAAGTCACCACCCTGGTGTAGGTTCAGGCCAGGGTGGCATAGTATACTATGGCGATGGCCATGCCGCACCCACGGGTTGCGGCGCGACGGGTGGCAGTGAGCTTGCAACACGCCGTTTGCGCTGCAAATTAGCCAGGCTCACTCGCCACTGCAGTTTCCACCATGCCCAGACTGCCGCACGGCGTTCCGGCATTTCGATAGAGTGCGGTGAGTACCACGCACGGACATACAACTCAATCACCACCGGGATTTCGTCCTCTGCAGGTGGCAACAGTTCTTCATCATGCCGTGAAGCTGCAATCTCTAGCATCCGCCCAACCAGAAGACGACCAAACTCATAAGGTGTATTCCCGGCGCGTGTACGAACCTGCAAGCGCTTGCCGGATTTTCGGAGGCGGTTGTAAAGCACGGTCGCCATATCCACAGGAGAGCGCCGAAGTAACAACAGGGCACTGTCGATCCCGCTCACCCCGAGAATAAATAGCAACACACCAACTATCCCGGCGGCGATCCACAGCAACAGTGATACAAGCATTGGTGACGTTTTCTCGTCAACCGGTGCTGAGGAGGGTACCAACGGTTCCCACTCTCGCGGTGATAAATCTGGAAGTTCCTCGACTTCTCGAGGCCGGATGATCGGCGCACGTCCCCCGGTTGGCTCGAACTCAATCCAACCATGTCCGGGGAAGTAGACCTCGACCCACGCGTGCGCATCAGCTTCGGTGACAATGTAACGTGCGTTAGCCATGTCATAAGTTCCGCTGGCGTAGCCAACCACTAATCGCGCCGGCAAACCAGCCGCACGCGCCAGCGCCACCATCGCTGTGGCATAATAGTCGCAGTAGCCCTCCTGCAACTCGAAGAGGAAGTAATCGGCAATATCCGTGTTCCCCATTGGACGCGGCACATCCAACGTGTAAGGAAACTCGCGCAAATAACTCTCAATCGCCACCGCTCGATCATAAGGCGTTGGCTGCGTTGCAGTAAGGTCACGCGCCAGAACACGAACGCGCTCCGGCGTGGTCTCAGGCAATTGCAGATACCGTTCCAGGAGCCACTCCGGATAATCAGTCCCGGCGGCCTGCAACTGCTCTACGGTGTACACCAGCACCAACGAATCGGCGCGATAGATCCGCTCCTCGGTCGTCACCGCGAAAATTTCATTGGGCGGCCGCCAGGACACTTCGTAATCATGATCCACCGAGACAAGTTGCCCATCAACGTATACCACACCGCCGACCTCCCCAACCATCCGCACTTCCTGGCGCAGCAGGCGCGCGTTGGGTGTCTCAGGATCAACGAACAACTCACCGGCTTCGTAGTTGGTGGTTTCCACGAAACTGGTAGCCCATCCATACCCAAAATAACGATCATACGTCAGGCTGCGCCAGTAGTGACGCGGCACGGTAATATCCCAAGAGAGGGGGTCCATATAAGATTCGTACTGCAGTGGTTCTAGTTCGCCAGTGCTGACGATGAAGGCGAGCGATCGCGAGAGTTCAGAGCCGGAACCAATCAGATGACGGCGCGGCAAGTCCGTGCTGCGCAAGAGTTGAGCAGGGCGCACCGGCTGTGGCGGGGGTGGCTTTTGTTCAACGCCAAGAGATTTGGCAATTTCTTGGACCTGGGTTTGTTCCACTTCTTCCCGTGCGGTCAGTTCATTGATCCAATCGGCAAACTTCCGGTAGGAAAAAGTCGGCAGAATGGCCGATGCCAATACCAGCGCCACCGAGATACCCGCCGCCGCCATCGCCACCTCGCGCCACAAGTCCCGAGAGAAATCAATGTTGGTCAACATCCAGCGCATCTCACGTTCGTAATGAGCACTCAAGGCGACCAAAACCAACATTACACCCAGGAAGGGCAACAGGATACCAGACGGTTCGTAGGTGTAGGCCAACAGAAAGGAAAGTAAAAAACCGGCGGGTAAGATTCCAATCACGGGCCGGCGTTTGCGACTCACTACCCAACCAGCCCATAGCGCGCACAGCCACACCCCGAAGCTCCACACCAACACCGAGCCTGCGGGGTCATACGTGCCACTACCGGCAAAAATCGCTGCCAACCACGTGTAGGCGCGCGACAATAGCGTGGTCACGCCGTTCCACAACACCCCGGCGGCAGTGGGCACGGTCATCCATTCCACCACGCGCATCGGCGTCAGACCAAACTCGCCGGTTTTGATCGAATAAGATGCCAGATAGAGCAATCGTTCCCAAAGCCAGGCAAACATCTGGCCTACAAGCACAAGCGCAGCGCGCACAACATCAATGATCTCATCGCCCAACCGCCCCACGCGCACCAGGGTGAACACGGCGCCGAACACCAGACCACTCAGCGTTGCTAACCAGCCGGAGAGCCGTGACACTCCCAGAAGCCATCCGGTAGTCATCGCCACGATAACGACCAGCAAGGCTAAACTCATCTCCAGGCCAGCGACCAGTTCGACCAGGCCACTGGCAAAGATAGCCAATGTAGTCAACAGCAGCAACCAGAGAATCAACCCTCTGGGACCAATCCAGGATATAATACGACCGATTAAGCCAGGACGGCTATACTTTGTCACACGCGTATACATTACGTCAGTGACCTCCAGGGCACATCCGCCAGGCGATAGGAAGGTACAGCCCGTCCGGTTCCCAATACCCGCCATCCCCATTGACCTTGCTGACCGGGGCGCATCTCCGGTCGATCCAGAATATCCCTGGTGATGCGATAATTGGCGACGTTCAATCCCATCAACGCGGCCTCCGCCAGGGCTGTGTTACCTGCCCCACCAAAAGAAACAGGATCCAGCAAAAGTACCGTAGGGACTGCGCCGCGCCGAATCAACGGCACCAACGACTCCACCCACTCGACACTCACCGAAGGCGTGATAACGATGACACTGGTATGTTGCCCGAGACTCGGCTGCAGGCGGGTGACGACCTCGGCAAGTGGGCGTTTACCACGGGCAATCAGCGCGAGGGAGCGCAAGATTTCCCAACGGCGACCCTCTCCCTGATCCGGCGGCAACCAGATCAACTCTTCGCTTTGAGCTACCAGCCCCACCGAATGGCGCATACGGATACCCTGATCGGCCAGCGATGCTGCCAGGATGATCCCATGCTCGTCCGTGGCATCCTCGGCCTCGCCCGACTGCACTGCTTCGTCCATATCCAACAAAATCCACCAGTCGCCGGAGGGGGTGCCATCAAAAAGACGCACGTACAGATCATCGCGACGCGCCGTCGTGCGCCAGTGAATCCAACGACGGCTATCGCCGGAGACGTACTCCCGCACGCTGGCTGCGCTCACCGTGCGGTCAATGGCATTGGTGCGTGGCCGTCCGTCGCCGGAACGCCCACCGGGCGCAATTTGGATATTCGGCAAAGGAACGATTGGCGGCAACACCAACAGAGGCAAAGCTGAGGGATAGGGCAACGACACCGAGAACAGCCCAAAGGGGTCCCCGGTTCGTAACCGCGTCGGCCCCAAAACAAAAAGGCCACGCCGGTTACAGGTCGCTTCGGTATGCCAGCGCAGCGAATCCCGGCCCGGCAAACCGGTGCCACGGCTGGCCGGATAATCGGGCAACGTCGATTGGTCATCCACTTCGACCCAGACACCCGGCGCCCACCCATCGTTGCGCAACGTAAAACGTTCCACCAGGCGATCGCCAACCTGCGCCCATCCGAAGCGCATCTCGCGTGTCAAATCCAGCCCCCGGGACAAAGAGCGCGCCCAAAAGTAGCCCAAGAGCAATGCACCACCCAGGCCGATATACAAAACCCGCCACCCGCGATAGGGCGCAATCAGGTCAGTGATCATCGCCGCGAGCACTAGCACAGGCAATAACCAGGAATTCAGCCTGATCTTAGGTGTGCGCATTTTCGCGCTTTTTTTCGTAGTCATAGGATTAACTCAGCGGCCTGCCCCTTGTACCGACTTGCTCTCGGGGACAGGGACGCCTTCAAGAACAGCCGCCGCCACGTCTTCCGGCAAGACGTTGCGCAGACGGGCGCTCGGACTCATAATCAGACGATGCGCCAACACTGCCGGCGCAATTGCCTTAATATCATCCGGCAACACAAAATCGCGCGCATACAGGGCCGCGCGCGCTTGCCCTGCCCGATAGAGTGTCAGGCTGCCACGTGGACTAGCACCCAAGAAGATATCACTGTGCTGTCGCGTTTGCTGCACCAGGCGCACGATATATTCCTTGACCGCCGGAGCAACGTAGATCGTCTTGATGCTCTCCTGCGCAGCCAGCACTTCCTCGGTTTCAGCCACCGGCTCCAAGTCTTCTACAGGATGGTGGAACTGCTGACGATCCAAAACTTCGATCTCATCCTTCATCGCCGGATATCCCAGGTTGACCCGCATCAAAAAACGATCCAACTGCGCCTCCGGCAACGAGAATGTGCCTTCGTATTCCACAGGGTTCTGTGTCGCCATGACCATAAACGGCTTCGGTAAGGCATGCGTGACACCATCAACCGTGATCTGACGCTCTTCCATCGCCTCCAACAATGCCGCCTGCGTTTTCGGCGTCGCCCGGTTGATCTCGTCGATCAGCACGATCTGCGCCATGAGCGGCCCCGGCTGGAAAGAAAACTCGCGCGTCGCCTGATTGTAGATCGACACGCCGGTCACGTCACTGGGCAGCATGTCTGGAGTGAATTGAAGGCGACCAAAGGAGCAACCGAGGGAGCGCGCCAGACTACGCGCCAGCATCGTCTTACCTACGCCAGGCACATCTTCAATCAACAAGTGGCCCTGGCTCAACAAGCCGATCACGGCCAATTCTACGGCCGAGCGCTTACCAACGATGACACGCTCAATGTTGTCAATCACCCGCCGAGCAAAGTCCTGTACACTTGCCATATCTTACCCTCCAGAACGAGATTATCAGCCGATTATCTGCCAAATTATAACACATTTCGGTAAATGCCACAACACCAAATCTATGATAGATGATAAATGTAAATCTGACATCTGTCATCTATCGAAAGATAGATAAAGGGGTTGATACTTGCGTTGCGCTTCCTCGATTTCCAGGGTATCATTGGCCTATTTCAGATATGGAACAAGAGGTGTTATGAAATTACAAAGCACGACCGGCATCCTGCCCGACGGCCCAATCACCATCATACGACTGCCGGGTGTGCCGGAACCTGGAGTGGGAAACACAGCCCTGTTTGCTGCCGCGCGGAATGTCGCAGCGGCACGTCAAGGAGATGCGCTGCACGTTTTCGTCGCCGGACCGGGCGCGATTGCGACGGCGCTCTGGATTGCGCGCGCCGGTGCAGCCTTGACCTACTGGACAGAGAACGCCGCCGAAGGGCAATCGCTAACCGCCAGCTTTATCCACAATCGCCTGCCTGCCGGGCAGTGTTTCGCGCAGGCCGATTTCGCCGGGCTGGAACCTGCAACCTGCGAGGCCGCCTTCCTCCATCTGCCGCGCGGCAGAGAATTACAAGATGAGGCGCTCCGCTTGATGGCGGCAATGTTACGCCCCGGTGGGCAGTTGATCTTTGTCGGTGCAACGCACGAGGGGGTAAAAAGTGCGTTACGACAGGCGCGGACGCTCTTCGGGCAGGCCGGCATCGTCGTCCGCAAGGGCGGCTACCACGCGGGACTGGCCCGCCGTCCAGACGGCGACTTCCCACTTCCTATCGTCCAGCGCACTGAACGCGACGTCGTCGTCGATGGTGTAACGACACAGTTGGTCGGCTACACGGGAACTTTTGCCCCGGACCGCCTTGATGACGGGGCGGCTACGCTTATTGCCGGGATGCAAATCCCTTCCGGTGCGCGCGTCCTCGATCTGGGATGCGGCACAGGGTTGGTAGGGTTGACGGCGTTACGACGTGGTGCGCATGTCACCTTGACGGATGTTTCCGCACGGGCGGTTCTATCCGCACAGGAAACGCTCGCCGCCAACGGCTATCCCGATATCCCCATCACCCACGTTTGCGGCGCAACAACGGTGGAGACGGCCACAATCGACGTCGTCGTCACCAATCCGCCATTCCACCAGGGACACGGTCTCCATTTCGAAACTGCACAATTTTTCATTGAGGAAGCGGCGCGTGTGCTCAAGGCCGGCGGCAAGCTCTATCTGGTCGCCAATGCCTTTCTCGGCTACGAACCGTGGTTGTGGGCGCGCTTCGCCAGGGTGCAGCAGGTATTAGCCGACCGACGTTTTCGAGTCTGGGAATGTACGAAATAGTTAAGCGCCACACAAAAACCGGGATTGCAGCATACAATCCCGGCAAAAAGCTCCTTTTGACGATGTTACCAAGCTCTCACCACATCCTGCATCGTCCACTGCAGAACGGGGAGAGCGGTCACATCGACTTGTATGCCATCCCACAGCGCCAGGCGTTCTCCAAATGCTGCGGCGACGCCGATCATTCGGCAACGCGCCAACAACCAGCGGCGCATT
>JAFGSL010000364.1 GCA_016934645.1 Anaerolineae bacterium | reverse complement strand
GTTTGCTTTTCCAAGCCCAAGTATGGTTAAAAATGGCTCTTTTACAATCTAATATCCGGCCCATTGCGATCTACTGATAATGATCGGTGGCTTATGAGACTGGAATATTCAGATCGGTAATCAGCACTGGGTAAGCCCCCCCCCTTAATCCCCCCCGATGGGGGGAGTTAGAGGGGGGAATACCTGCTCAACAAATGACTTTATCTATTACCGAACTTTGCAAACTTCATTAGCCTAGAACCAGGCGGATCAGCAGCTCGTTCAGCAAGTAGGCGACGACAAAAACGGCGATTGGCATCCAGACGGTTTTCAGAAAACTTACGATCGTGTAGTACAGGTCGTTCTTCCACAGCCAGCGTATGAGGTTATTTTGGGCAATATCATGGGGGATGCCGCGTCCCTGCGCGCGAGCGATACGCCCTTTGTTGACGCCTTCTGTGTAGAGCGGTTCGATTGCCAAAATATAGATCGCAAAAGCAATGCCCAGTATGATCAAGGTAACGATCTCGGCGAGTCGAACTTCTGCTCTGCTACAACGCACGAACGAGCACATCGCGCGGACGGTCGTGCGCGTTTGCTGGATAGCGTAGAAAGCCACCAGGCCGGAGATACCCACGCCGACCAGTGCGATGATATAATGAATACGATCTTTGAGAGTGAGTTTAGGTAGCAGTTCCATGCTCTTATTGTACTCCTTGTTGGTCTGTGTCCATTATCTCGTAATCTGCCGTGAAAGCAAACGGAGTTAAATGCCAGGATTCTATCATTCTCCAGTCAAGCCAGGACAATTCATACGATGCAGCCAGAATTTGTGGCTAAAGTTGCGTTTGGAGAGGGTTTCTCGGTTTCGGGCACAGTCCGAAACCGAAAAAACACCTTTAGATTCTCTTTTGCGCCTTTAGAGGTTGTAAAGACTGTGCGAGGTGGTGTGATGAAGCAGGAAGAAATCTACAGTGCGACGGGGCGCCCGCTCGACGCTTTGAATATGGAAGCCGTCCTCAAGGGAGAGCTGACCACAGAAGATTTCCGCATTAGCGTGGAGACATTGCGGGCGCAGGCTGATGCCGCCGAGGCCGCGGGGTACGCTCCCTTGGCGGAAAACTTCCGCCGTGCTGCCGAATTGACGGGTATCTCCAACGAGGAGGTGCTGGCGATGTACAATCTCCTTCGTCCTGGACGCACCACTCACGAAGAACTGATCGCGTTGGCGGAGCGCCTGGAGCGGGAGTTCGACGCGCCACTGACTGCTGCTCTTGTGCGTGAAGCGGCGGAGGTCTACCTGGCGCGCGGCCTTGTCAAAGAGGCATGATGCAGTTCGGTCACGCATCCAGCGCACGACGGACGACCCACGCAAGACTGTCGGCTTCGAACGGCTTGCGAATGACTTCGAGGAACCCGGCTGCCCGCAGGCTCTCTGTGCTTTCTTCTGTCGTGTAGCCGGTCATCACTAGCGCCTTCTGGCTTGGATCGATATCATGCAACGCCTGCACCAGTGCTTTGCCACCCATTTCCGGCATCACCAGGTCGGTGACAATCAGTGCGATGTGCTCTTCGGTCTGGTATATCGCCAGCGCTTCGAGTCCATTTGCCGCTGTGAGGACTCGATAGCCCAGAGCTGTCAATAGATTCTGCCCAGCTTCTCGCAGCCGTGTGTTATCTTCCACCAACAGGAGCGTTTCTCCATGCCCTGTCGGCGCAGACACTATGGTTTCGATGTCGTTCTCGGTTCCAAGGGTCGATGCCGGCAGATAAATGCGGAAGGTGACGCCTTGCCCCACAGCGGTTTCCACATCGATGTGACCCGCATGCAGTTGGACAATGCCGTATACCTGGGCCAGGCCCAAGCCGGTTCCTTGCCCCTCTTCTTTGGTCGTGAAAAACGGTTCAAACAGATGTGCGTATGCTTCTTCAGTCATTCCCATGCCGGTATCTGTGATGCTAAGACAAATCCAGGCTGGCGGGGCAAGTGCTTCTACCATAGCTGGCAGGGGCGGTGCAGTGCCTGGCTCGACGGTAATCTTCGTTACTCCTATGCGCAACGTGCCGCCGTCTGGCATCGCGTCTTTGGCGTTGAGTGCCAGGTTTGTTAACACCTGTTGCAAACGACCAGCGTCGCCTTCTATAATGCACGGGCCTGAACCTATATCTAGCACAATGTGTATGTTTTCTGGAAGGGTGCGTTGCAAGACGGCGACCACGTTCCCGACAAAGCCGACCATGTCCAGGGGACGGCGCTCAATTTCGGTGCGACGACTGAAATCGAGGATCTGCTTGACCAGGTCGGTGGCTTTGTGCGCTTCTCCGACAATGATCTCCAGGTAGTGCGCCACCGTCGGTGAGAGGTCAGGCCGGCGATGCCCCAACTGCGCGTAGAGGATGATGGTCGTGAGCAGATTGCGGAAGTCGTGAGCGATGCCGGCTGCCAGTTGCCCGATAGCCGCCAGCCGTTCCTGCCGCCGCAAGCGTTCTTCGATTTCTTTGTTCTCGGTGATATCGCGGGCGATACTAAAAACGGTTTGGTCATTCAGAGGGACGATATCCAGTAGTGCCGTCCGGCTGGCGCCGTCAGGGCGCAAATAATGGACTTCCCCCATTTCCAGGTTGTGTTTGGCCATCTGAATCTGCGCAAGACGTTCCTCGGCGCCTTCGGGGGCAACAGCCAGCGCGGTTAGCTCTTGTAGTTCGGTCATTGAGCGTCCAGTGAGTTTTGCTGCCGCCTCGTTTGCCTCCTGGTACTGTCCTGTGAATCTATCGACCACGAAGATAGCGTCGTTGGAACGTTCAAATAATCTCCGGTATCTTTCTTCACTCTCACGCAGTGCACTCTCCGCGCGTTCGCGCTCGGTAAGTTCTTGCATGATGGCATGATATAACCGGGCGTTTTCCAACGCGACGGCTGCATGATTGGCAAAAGCGCGCAGGATATTGGCATGTAACGTGGTGAAAAAGCCCGGCGTCGCACTGTCTGCACTCAAAAACCCGATCACGACATCACGCATACGGATGGGTGCGCCTACATACGCGCGCAGCCAAGCTTCCTCTGTTGAGTGTACCCATCCTGGATAAGTCGTTGTATCGGCGACGACGATTGGCTCGCCGGTCTCCGCCATTTGCAACAGGTTAGGCACCTGGTCGAGATCGTACACCAGGGAATCGATAAATTTCTCTATCCCAAAGCGTTCGTAGCCGCGCCAGCGGGCCACGCGAACCTGGCGATCCGGTTCGATAAGCATGATGTTAGTGGCATCGTTAGGGATAACGCGACTGACCTGCTCCAGGAGATGGTCTAGCACCTCATCCGGATCCAGCGTGCGGCTGACCGCTGCTGCCGCATCGGCCAAAGCACTGAAAAGATCGCGCTCCCGCTGCAGGGCTTGCTGGGCACGCACGCGTTCGCTAATATCGCGGACGATGGAGAGGGCTATGTCGCTCTCACTGGTTGCCAAGCTGACCGCCGTCACTTCAACCGGCACAAGCGTGCCGTCTTTGCGTAAATCCGAGGTTTCGAAGGGCTGCCCGTTGTACTTCGTCAATTCCTCTTTGACAATGCTGCCTAACTGTCCACGTCGCTCAGGAGCTTGTATATCGGCGATAGTCATGCGCAGCAATTCCTCACGCGTATATCCCAGCAGCTCACAAGCGCGGTGGTTGGCATCGAGGATACGATCTTCGGTGTTCTCGATAAAGATGGCGTCACCGGCGTATTCGAACAGGGTACGGAAGTAGGCTTCGCGCTCCCTCAACGCAATTTGTGCCTGCACGCGTTCGGTGATGTCGAGAAAGACAGTTTGCGTAGCAGGTGCTCCCTCGTACTCGATCATGATGCTATAGATTTCGATCCAGCGCACTTCTCCGCTTTTGTGGATGATCCGATATTCGTGTCGCGGCGGCACCGGCTTTCCGGCCAGACGGGCGTTGAAATTGCTGAAAAAGGTTTGCCGGTCTTCAGGATGAATGAGTGTGGCAAGTTGTTCAGGCGTAAAACCGGTCAGTTCTTGCGGTGAAAAACCACAGATCGCCTGCATTGGTTGGCTGGCGAATTGTAGCCGCACCGGGTTGTCTTGGGCGATGACCACACCCTGGATTGACTGCTCTATCAGCGTGCGATACTTTTCTTCGCTGGCACGCAGCCGCTCCTGATCGCGTCTGGGTTCGGCGTTGGCCAGGGCCTGGGCCATCTGGTCGGCGACTTGCCCGGCAAAAGCGATCTCGTCCGGCTGCCAGGCACGCGGTTCGCCTACGTGTTCATGGCAGATGACGCCAACGATCTGACCATGAAGCCGTAGCGTCGCATCGAGCATCGATGTGATGCCGTTGGGAGCCAGGTATGTCTCGACGAGTTCGTTCATATGGGGATCGGCATTTACGTCCTGCGCGGCGATGGCGCGTCCCTGCTTCAGCGCGGCAAAATAGGCCGGAAAGTCGGCGATAGCCAGCACCTGGCCCGATTGATGTGCATCCTGGTCACGAAGATACATAGCGTGACAACACATCATCGTTTCTTTGTTATTGAATAGCCATACGCTCACGCGCGCTACATCCATCACCTGAGCCACGGTTTCGGTCAAGACCTGTGCGGCTACGGTCACGTCGCCGGTGACAAACGCCGGGTGCAGAGACAGAGCACTCACGGCAGTTTGTTGCCGCTGCACGCGCTCAAGGAGCTGCTGTTGGGCTTGCTCACTCTGCTTGCGTTCGGTGATGTCCACCACCAGTCCCCGCAAGCCGGCGACTTTTCCCTGGCGGATGATCTTAGAGGTGTAGATGAGCACGGGAAAGGTGCTGCCATCCTCGCGCAGCGCGCGGTATTCGTGCCCCCTTTCCGCCACCGATCCAGTGATGGCTTCCTGGAAGGCGCGCGCAGCGCGTTCACGCTCTTCCGGGGCCAGCATTTGGAATATGTTAAGTCCTTCTTTCAAGTCT
>JAFGSL010000363.1 GCA_016934645.1 Anaerolineae bacterium | reverse complement strand
GTTTGCTTTTCCAAGCCCAAGTATGGTTAAAAATGGCTCTTTTACAATCTAATATCCGGCCCATTGCGATCTACTGATACTGAATTGCTGAAGACAATGCGTACGGTCGTGCCGTTAGTGTGCTCCACATATACGTTGCCATCAATCTGATCGACCCACAATTTGACCAATTGCAGACCTACCGATATAGCATCCTCAAAATCCGTATCCGCTGACAATCCAATTCCATAGAGCGATAGAGCTTTTCGTGAACCAACGCCATTGAACGGTAGTCCACGAGAAGATGTGCAACAGTTCGGCGCGACACGACTTTTCTGTGTCATCCGCAAAGTGTGGCACAGTTAAGAGTCTGATCAGAAATTTGGACATCTTGGATTTCCGCTACCAGCAGAGCCGCCAGAACATACACCTGCATTATAGTATGATTCGTCGAAAGAGCAGAACGACCCTGACTCACAAAATAGTCAAGGTCGTTGACCTATAAACTTTCGCCGACTACAAATACGGCCCAATGAAAATTAAGAAAATAAACCGGTAATTGAAATCGCCGGGGAAAACCAGCTGAAGCCGGCGCGTACACGTATACACCGGCCTTCAGCCGGTAAAAAACCGGCACACGCATTACCGGATTAATTTGCAAAACTTCATAAGGCCGGGGATAAAGCCCCGCCTATTCAACCTATAGAAAAAAACACGCCCTTGATAGCTAACTATCAAGGGCGTGCCTGTTATCCAATTCACCCTGGTTTATCCGCCCCAGATCATCCCCGCCGCCACCGGCTGCGTCGATACCCATAAGACAATCGCCAGCGCGGCGATAGCCAAGAACCACATCCCGATCTTCATCATTCCCAACGATATTTTCATCAATAGCTCCTCTTTCAACTGGTTAAGCTACGGCTTCCAAATCTGGATGGACGTCATACTGTTCGCGCTGGCATCATAAGTATTCTGTGCGTGTGTGACGTCACTGACAGTAAAGGTCACACTCGGCACATACCAAGCTACAGCCCCTCTGTTTACGGTGCATTGCCCAGAGCTACCGGTCACGCACACATAACTATTTGTGTCGAATAAACCAGTGACGGTTGCGGTCGCGACAGGCGCTCCACTGTTATCCTGCACCGTCACAGTTGCCTTCGGTAACCACCACCCCCAACCAACCCATACGCGACTCGCAGTGAGGTTGGCCACGTGCATCGTAGGGGAGCTGGGCGCAGAGGTTCGGAAGGGATCGTCGTACACCCACGTGTTCAGCTCCGTCACAGCGCTACCCCACACGTAGGATCCGCCCCAGACGTAGCTATCACCCCACACGTAGGTCCCACCCCAGACATAGCCATCGCCCCAGACGTAGCCTTCGCCCCAGACGTAGGCGTCGCCCCAAACGTAGCCATCACCCCACACGTAGCCATCGCCCCAGACGTAGCCTTCACCCCACACGTAGGTTCCGCCCCAGACGTAGCCACCACCCCAGACATAGCCTTCCAACCCCATCAGGTAGTATTCGCCTGTGTCCGGGTCCTGGTTGACGCGCCCACCGTAATGCACGGTCCCTGCCAAGTCAGCCGCGATATCAAGGTTCTGGTTCGCACAACTGGTTGCTGTAGAATAAACGGCGTCATAGGCGTCGACCATTCCTGCGCCCTGCTGAAGGACGCTGTACGCAGGGCTGCCATCAGCCTGCATCGCCGTGTGTGCCGATGCGACCAGGCGGCACTTCACATCATCCGGCGTCAGGCTCGGGTCATGCTCAAGCATCAATGCCACAATACCGCTCACCACAGCCGTCGATTGAGAAGTGCCGGACATCTCGAAGAAGTTTCCATAGGTTCCATTGAAGAATTCCGGATGAGCAAGAGCAATTGAGGATTGATGGCTCATAGACGCCATAATGTGTCCACCCGGAGCGACTACCTCGGGCTTGACGAACCCCTCGACGGTAGGCCCGGTGGATGAGAACGAGGATAGGAAATCGTCACTCCCATCAGCCGGTGTACCGTTGTCCGATACCGCCCCCACGGTAATAATATAGGGAACATTGCCCGGCACACCGATCGTCATTGGATCCGGCCCGGTGTTCCCCGCCGCTGCAACAACGACGATTCCCGCCTGCCACGCCTGCATAATGGCCTGGTTCAGCGGATCATCCCAGTAGTAGGATTGCGGCGGCGCACTGAAGGAGCAGTTAAGCACGCGGATATTGTAGGTATCCTTGTGAGCCACCACCCAGTCAATACCGCGAATAACATCGTCATAGCTTCCCCCGCCGTTACTGCCAAAGGCCTTAACACTGACCAGGTTAATCCCAGGGGCGACGCCATGGTAATTATCGGTCAAAGCACCACCCGGAGCCCGAAGCGTACCATCCGCCGCAGTAGAGTAACTGCTCGCCGCGGTGGTCATGATGTGGGCGCCGTGGCCGGCCTCATCATCTTGTATCCACAGGCCCTCGACATCGGTGATCGCGTCGTATTGCGCAACGATACGGTTTTGACCGTACGCACTGCGATTCAACTCATCGATGATGTAATAACCGCTATCGAGAAAAGCGATGGCTACACCTTGACCCGTAATCCCCTGAGCGTGGAGCTGGTCCGCACCAACCTGTGCGACTTTGTCCAACAATTGCTGGAGCGGATCCTCGCCTGTCGTGTATGACACCGAGGCAACCTGAACAGGGCTATCATCGTAGATTTGCACTACAGCGGGCGACTGCGCCAAGACCGCCAATTGAGTGGTGGTAAGCCGCGCACTAACGGCATTAATGATATCCAGCTCGTGTGTCACCTCGCCGCCCGCCGCGCGCACCAGCCTCGCGGCGGTCGTCATGTCGGTAGCCTGCACAATCACGCTCGCGCGTGCTTGTGGTGCGACCGGCACCCATAATAGACCCACTAACATAAAGATTGTTAGTATACGTCGCAGCATATCCTGCCTCCTTTAGACATCGGATGTCCGCTACAATCCCAACTTTTTAATCTAATTCTACCCGAGATTACTCTGCCAGTTGTTTGCATTTTGTTGCTATTTGGTCGCAATTTCGTTAGGGCATCAATGCCCTGCTGCGACTTCTAGCAGTATTCATCCCTATCGTAACACTAACCTACCCGTATGTCTATGGAAAGAAAGTGTGAGAAAAGTGTGAATTGCGTGCGTAAAACGCCCATCTACAATATACGATTATCAAACTCTTTCACTACGCTCTAGATCCAGTACAGCGCCCAACCGCCTGAAGATTTTCCGCGCCGCATGCATTTCTTGTGCGGCTTCGTTGTACCGCGCCTCAGAATACGCTAAACGGCTGGCTTGCGCCTTTATACGTCCAACTTCCAGCACCTCGGTCGCATCGCTCAATGCTTCACGCGCCTTATCAAGCGCCTCGTGTGCGGCGCTCTGATCTCCGCGTTGCAGTTCAAGCTCCGACATAAGTCGCCACAGACTGGCTTGCAAGCCACGGTTGCCAAGGGCGTCCGCATACTCCAGAGCCTGCATTGCCGAGGCTTCTGCCTCGTTCCAGGCCCGCGCCTCCATCTGCATCTCGACCTCTAGCCGATAAACCTCGACGAGCGTCTCTTTGACGCCCAGATCAACGGCCAATTTCAAACCAATTTCCGTCTGCTGCCGCGCGGCATCCTTATCGCCTTTCAACCACAAGGCCTGAGCCAGCCCAACCGTCGAGTTTGCAATATGGAATCCCATGTTAAAAAGTCGGGCGACGTTCAGGCTCTCGAAGAAGTGTTTCTCTGCGTCGTCGAGACTGCCTTGATCGCGGTTGAGGGTACCCAGATTGTTGTGCACCAGTGCAACCCCCTCGATATCACCAATCTCTTTGCGCAATACAAGACTACGCGCAAAGAACGATTTCGCCTGGTGCCATTCGCCTTCCAAAACCGCGAGTAATCCCAAGTTACTCAACGTAGAAGCCACACCCCACGTATATCCCATCTGTTCGCGCAACGCCATGGCCCGACGTGTGTGGTGAGCCGCCTGACTCCACGCCCGCTGTTGATAGTGGATGCCGCCCATGATGTTCTCTAAAGTCGCCAGCCCGGATATATCGCCAGCGCGCCGAGCGAACACCATACTCTCCTGGCATGTTGTCCGTGCCTCCTCAAGCTGCCCTTGCTGCAATAACAAGTACGCCAACCCATTGAGTGTCCGCGACATCTCGGTATTTGTCTCAGCCGTATCCGGTTCGCCCAGGATCTCAGTTGCAGCCTCATAGTACTGATGCGCAAGTTCGAAGGAGCCCATTTGATGAGCAGTTTTACCCATACGGCGGTACAGCCCAGCTCGCAGATGGCCCGAGAGCGTCCCAGTATGCATCAAGGCTAATCCAGCCTTAAGCGCAGCCATAGAGTCAGCGTAGCGGCCCAGCGCGCGATAGACATCGCCCAAACCTGCCGCCAACCGCCAGCGGATACTGTCGGGGACGGAAGGCTGCATGCTCAATATTTCCGCCGCTTGCTCAAAGTAGGTGATCGCCGCCTCATTGGCGAAACGAGCAGCAGCGCGCTCCCCGGCGGTCATCAAGTAAGCGAGCGCCTCGTTGTTTTGCCCGGCCCGTAGCAGATGGTAGGCCAGCACCTCCGCGTGTTCGCTCTCAGCTCCAGCCCAACGCTCCTCCAGAACCAGCGCGACCTTGAGATGTAACGCACGCTGGCGTGTCCTCAACAATGAGGTATAAACTACGTTTTCGATAAGCGAGTGATGGAAAAACCACTGTCCTTCTTCAGCCCCGCGCTGCATCAAGAGCCGGGACGCCAAGCGCGCCAGCGCGGTCGGCGTTTCCGGCCGCTCGGTCACAGATTGCAGCACCTCAGTCTCAACCGGCGCACCAAGGACGGTCGCCACTTGCAGCACCTCACGCAAATCCTGCGGCAATGCATCGACACGGGAGCGGATTAGCGTTTCCAGAGAGGCCGGAAGCTCCACTTGCTGGGGAGTTATGTCAGCCCGCATCACCCAGCGGTTATTCCGATACTGCAAATAACCCTGATCGATGAACATGCGAATGTATTCTTCGATAAAGTAGGGATTGCCATCACTCTGCGTGAGGATATAAGTTCGAAGATCGGGTTGGAGGTCCGTCTGCGGCAGCAACTCAGACAGAAGTGTTTCTCGCTCTTCCATCGTGAGGCGCTCCAACAGAAAACGCAGCGTTTGTGACGGGATCAGGCTTTGCACACGGACGAGCTGGTCATTCGGCGCGTCCCCCCCTTGACGTCGCTGTGCGCACACAAAGAGAATCGGCGCCGTCGCCACAATCGTGATTAGAAATTGCAATAGTTCCGCCGATACCGGATCGATCCAGTGCAGATCATCCAGCAAAACGACCAACGGGCTTTGGGTCGACAGGCTTTTGAACAACCGGCGTAAGGCTACGGAAGTTTGCTGGCGCAACTGTTCCGGCTCCAAGCTCGCAAGTCGATCTCCCATCAAGCCTTCGGGCCACAATCCTAACAGCACCTCCAGGTACGGACGGGTCGGCAGCGTATCGCGTGGCCAGCTCTCAAAGGCGCGCCCAATCTTGGCGCGTATGTGATCGGGAGCATCGTAGGGCTGTACATCGAAGACCTGCAGCAAGACTTCCGAGAACAGCGAGAAGGCGTGCGAGGATTTCTGAGGTGAACACCGCCCTTCCAGCACAACTGCGCCGGAATCCTTAAGCCGCAGCGAGAATTCCTGCATCAAACGGCTCTTCCCGATGCCAGGTTCACCTTCGAGCCACACCAACCCGCCAATGCCTCGCGAGAAGTTCTCCGCCAACTGCAACATCGCCTGCAGCAATGCTTCACGGCCAATGAGCCGAGTTTGTATGCCAGACAGCCCACGCGCCGGTCTAGGCTGAATCCTGAAGCCATCCAATATCCAAACCGTCATAGCCGCCAACGGATGCGCAGCGTCTACGGCAACCGGTCTGTAGACCGAAATACGCTCTGTCAGCGCGCGCACGCTCTCGGTTACCCAGACTTCGCCAGGAGGCACGTGGTCGCTCAAAAGGCGCACTTCTTGCACTGGCTCCCCCCTGACGTCGAATGTCGTCTGGGAACGCGGGCCGATGAAACCTGCCACTACTTCGCCCTGACTCAAAGCCGCATTGAAATTAAGTCTGACATCGAGCTGGCGCGTATGTTCCGCAAGGTAACGCACCAGGTGCCATGCCGTCTGGACAGCGCGATCTGCGTCATCCTCGTACGCTGCTGGCGCGCCAAAGACCACGGTCAGCCCATCACTGCGCTGGACGAGCTGTCCCTGGTACTCTTGAACGATGGTGACAAGCGCCGGCATCAACAAGGCGATGGTTTCAAAGGCATCCTCATCAGCCTTCTCATCTGGAATCAAATTAAACCACAGAACTGTGGCAGCGCGGCGTCCACCTTCCAACGCAGCCTGTTCCTGCATCTCCACAGCCGCCTGTGACTGTCCTGGAGGTTCAACCTCTGGTACAAGGGCTTCCGGTTGGCTCTCCAGCGCGTTGATGGTTTCCTGCACACTCTGCAAATCAAAGGCGGCGCCCAATCGGTGGAATTGCTCCGCGGCTTCATGATACGCGTTCAAGGCTTTAGCGCGCCATTCTTCGCGCTCGGTCTGCTGGTCACGAGTGATGGCCTCGTACAGCTTTCCCAATTCCATAAGCGCAAGACCCCGAGCATAAGGCGCATTCGCTTGTAGGGAAAGATCAACCGACTCTCGAAGCAAGTTTTCAGCTTTCAGATAGTTCCCAGTCCGCGCGTGCAACGCCCCCAACACGCGACAACAGTCGGCCTCCTGCTCAGTGAGACCCGCCTCCTGTGCAGTGCGCAGCGCGGCCTCCACCTCGGATAGGCTGCGCAGAAAATCTGTTTCGGCAAGGCTGAGCGCCTTAATCCAGCGCGCTTCGACCCCATAAGTGCCGGCAGTGTCCATCATCTGCAAACCAGCGTCAGCATGCGCAATAGCATCCGCGAAGCGTGACTGAATCAGCGCCAACCTCGCCATACCAACGTGGACCTGCGCCGCGCCCCAGGCATCGCCAAGTCGTTCGAAAATGCCCAGGCTGGACGCAAGGTCTTGGTGCGCCGCTTCGTGCTGCCCCATAGCCAGGTGCAATGTACCCAGATTGTTCAACGTGATAGCGCGATGCTGAAGATCGCCCACGCGCTTTTGCAGCATTTCAGCGCGCGCCAGAATATCGGCAGCACTTGGCCAATTTCCTAGTGTGTAGTGGAGAACACCAAGATTGCCGTTAGCATTTGCCATGCCCCACTGGTAATCGATACGTTCGTAGAGCCGCAAACTGCGCTCCACATAGGTGATCGCCTCCGACAGATTCCCTTGCTGCCACAACACACCGCCCAATGTATTGTAGAGGCTTGCCAGAATAATGGGATCTTCGGCCTGTTCCAGGTCTACGCTCGCAGCCGCCGAATCCGCCAACTCGAAAGCCTCGCTCAGTTTACCCTGGTGAAACAACACCCAGGCCATCCGGTCGACGACAGTACGCCACAACGGCAGGTAGTCTTGACGGCCCTGGTTGTCGATGGTTGCCAAGCTGGCTTTCAGGTACTCGATAGCCTTCTCTGAGGCACCTTCCCGGTGACGAATATCAGCCAACTCATTCAACCCTCGGACCAATTGCGGCATTACTTGTTGCATACGGGGTTTAGCCTGTAGATAGAGCCCATCACGGAGCGCCTGCTCCAACACCTGACTGGCCTCACCATACTTGCCGGTATACTTGAGTGCGCGCCCCAAACCAATCCGCGTAGCCAGAAGATCGCATTGGTTCTCGCCACCAGAGAGCGCCACCAGAGACAGTGCATTCTGATACCGTGTTACGGCCATTTCGTAGTCGCAGCGATGCGCTGCATTTTCAGCCGCAGCGACCAGATGCGGGATAGCCTTCTCTGGATTTGCGCTTTCCGCATAATGGTAGGCCAGGGCTTCGATGCGCTCACTTGAAAGCCAGGCGTCACTATCTTCTATAATTTGCGCCACCTGCAAGTGAAACCGGTACCGGTCACGTTTAAGCAACGTAGCATAGACCGCTTCCTGAGTCAACGTATGACAGAACGTATACACTTGAGCACTTTCCGGCGTTTCAGGAATCACGAATTTCCGTGCCACCAACAGGTCAAGATCCGTATCCACATCGTTGGTGCTGACGCCAGCGATGTATTTCAGCACGTCCACAGGGAACGTGTACCCCAACACTGCCGCCTTTTGCAGGAGGGAACGTGCAGACTCAGGCAAACGGTCGAAGCGCGCCATCACCAACCCATTGAGGGTGCCCGGCAGTTGCTCTACCAACGTTGTTGCGCTTTCGGTCACATGCCAACAACCTTCCGATAGCGTCAATCCTCCATTGTCGATCAACATTCGGACGATTTCTTCGGCGCATAATGGATTGCCATCCGCCCGTTCAGCGATGCGGCGCTTGAGCGCCTGAGCCTCATCCGTGAATTCGACCACAAGTTGGTCAACCAATTGCGCCAGGTCCGCATCAGGAAGAGGCGAGAGATACAGATCCAACAATGCGTCATGGCGCTCGTTGGCCGCGGCAATCAACGGTTGGATGGTGGTGTCGGGTTCGACATCGCGTGAAACAAGAATCAACAATAAGGGAACATCGTCAATAGTTCGCAACAGATGCACCAGCACGTCCCTGGAAGCTGCATCTACCCAGTGGAGATCCTCGAAGATCAACACCACCGGCGTCAACCTCGCAGTGGCGACGATGATCTGCTGCAAGAATGTATGCGTCATCTTCTGAAGCACTGCATCATCAATACCACGCAGATGCATTTTGATGCTGTCATCACCGTGCTCAAGGCCCAAAACACTGCTCACGTAGGACAGGATATCGGGGGTATTCATACCCAACCGATCCAAAGATGCGCGCAAGGCCTCAAGCTGAACGTCTGGCGGATCGGATTCCGCCAGATAAAAGATATCACGGAGTAAATTAGCAAACAGATGCAGCGGTTTTGCGCGCGCATACGTCACACAATTGCCCTGGTAGATCGGAACACCCGAGTGGGAGACCGCTTCGCGGAACTCACGCATCAGCCGGCTCTTACCCAACCCGACCTCACCTGTGACCAAAGCCACGCGGCTACGTTGGGTATTGCATATGTCATCAAACGCCTGTTGGAGCGACTCCAAGATCGTACGACGACCGACCATAGGAGCATGTATATCGAACAAACTGCGCGCGGCGTTCCGATCCGCTTGCACGTACAATGGACGAAAGACACGTATGGAGCGCGAGGGTTTACCAAAGGTCACTAAGGGCTGCGCCTCATATGCGATCAGCGGATGTGTGCGTTGGTAAACTTCGAAACTCACAAGGACCGTATCTTCATCGGCTGCCGCTACCAGAGCCGCAGCGAGATCAAATGTATTGCCCACGACAGTGCAATTGATATGCAAGTCGTTGTCAACCTGACCAACAATGACCGTACCGGTATGAATACCGATGTGTATGCGGAAATCAATGCCATAACGTTCCTGAAAATCGGCCTTCAAGGGTTGCAAAGCCAATAAGATATCCAACGCAGCGCGCACAGCGCGCTCGGCATTGTTCTCGTGAGCCAACGGCATACCAAACAACGCTACCAAGCTATCGCCTGAGAACTTATCGACCGTCCCTTCATACTGGTAAATCACATCCGCGAGCACGTGTATAGCTTCGTCGCTGAGGAGATACAGTATTTCATTGTCGACGGGTAGTTTGTGACCAGCGGGGGATTCACGTGTGGAGAGGCTCTCCATACCCACATGCAGCACCGCTACCTCACGACGTTCGCCCACCGTCCCAGCGACGGCATGACTGATCTTAGTCGCTAACGCATCCGGCATAAGCAAACGCAAGACAGAGTACAAACGGTTATCCGACGAAGAGGCCGATGATAAAGCACCTGACTCAGCCAGACACGCGCCGCATAAGATACAGAATTGGCCCTCCGCGGGAACAAGTTCCCCGCAATTTGGACAGCGCTGTCTCAGAATTTTGCCACAATTAGCACACTTTTCCGCAGAGTCAACGTTGGCATGACCACATTGCGTACAGTAAAGCATCCTCACCCTCTTTTCAAAACAACCAGCTAACCATCATAGGTGATCAGTTGGTAGCCGACACCACGTACATTGTTGATGCATCCCATCTCACCGGCGGGATAGCCAAGTTTGCGCCGCAGCGAGCGGATCATTGGCCGCACCAAAGAACTAGCATCCCGGCAATCCGTATGTAGCTCGTGTGTCACACGCACAAGTTCCTCAGGAGAGACCACACTACCCTCACATTTCGCCAGCGTGGCCAACAACGTAAACTCTCTGGCCGACAAATTTACCGGCTCGCCTGCGAACTCGACGCTGTGACGATCCAAATTGATTTTCAACGCCCCAATTGTCAAAACTGAGCCATTGATCGCGTTTTTCACCCCAGGGCGATATGCAGAAGCCATCAACTGCTTCGCACGTCGTAAACGCCCGCGCACGACAGCGACTAAATCATCGGGATCAAAAGGTTTGGTGATGTAATCATCAACGCCCAGTTCTTTACCATAACGAATATCACTATCCATAATCCGCCCGGTCACAAAAACAAAGGGAATAGCGACCCAACGAGGATCGTTGACGACTTCATCGTGCAGTTGATAACCGTTCATCCGGGGCATGTTGATTTCTGCCAGAATTAGATTCACAGGATGTGTCGCCAGTATACCCAATGCTTCAATTCCATTATTGGCGACCAACACACGATACCCGGCATCCGTCAGAATACGCTCGGTAAAGAGCTGAATAACCTCGTGATCATCGACGACGAGTATAGTTGCCCGGTTTTCCATATAGCCACTCCTCAACGATTGATACATCCTCACATTTAACCACCACTAAATATGATCTCAAACTCCGCACCTACATTGTTACGGATTTCGATCGTCCCATCGAGCTGCTCCACCAACATGGTAACCAACTGTAACCCTAAAGATCCAGTATTCATATAGTCTGCATCTTTGGGCAGCCCTACTCCATTGTCGCGAACCACTAATCTAACCTGGTGATCGGCAAGTTGCTGCATTATCACACGAATTTCTCCCTCACGGCCATCGACGAACGCATGTTTCAAGGCATTAGAAATCAACTCATTGACGATCAACCCGCATGGCACAGCGTTGTCGATTGAGAGATAAATATCGGCCGCCTGCAAATCCAATCGTACCGCCCTGGAGCGATATGAGCGAATCAAGAAGGACGCGAGATTGCGAATGTACTCAGCAAAGTCAACACGCGCCAGGTCCGATGAACGATAGAGCTTTTCATGAATCAGCGCCATGGAGCGAATGCGGTTCTGGCTTTCCTGGAATACCTCAAGGGTTTTTTCATCCTGGATACCTTGTGACTGCAGATTGAGCAGGCTAGAAATCACTTGCAGGTTATTCTTCACGCGATGGTGAATCTCCTGCAACAGGATTTCCTTCTCCTTCAAGGAAGCCTTGATCTTGGCCTCGGCTTGTGCACGTTCAGTGATCTCTCGATGTGCGCGGTCATATAGTCTTGCATTTTCCACTGCAATTGCAGCCTGATTGGCCAGTAACTGTCCCAGGGATATTTCGCGATCTGAAAAAACCCGCTCGCGTTCATTTTGAGTAACGATGACCAATCCCACCACACGTTCCTGAAAAACCATAGGCAGTAACAGTTGAGACTTGATATCGCGGCGCGCCATAAACGCCTGATCAACTGCATCAGCGGTACTGAAACCGACCTGAGCAGCATAGCGCTCATTCAGCACCCTCAGTCGCAATGGATAATCAGATAGGGGTTGGGGCCCAATGTTTGCCACGTCACCGCCCAGAGCGCCGCTCAGAGCGGCTTCATAATCTGCAACACCTACGACCTGGTTGCCGTCTTGATCCAACTCAAAGATGATGCAACCACTGGACTGCAGGAGATTCGTCATCTCCCACGTCACGGTGTCGAGCAAAAAGGACAAATCCAGACTGGATGAAGTAGCAGCAGCGGCTGATTGCAAGGCTAAAAGTTCACGATTACGCTGCATCAACGTAGCTTCTGCTTGCTCGTGCTTCTGAACTTCGTCGGCGAGTTGCTGATTCAGAGTCGCAAGTTCTGCTGTCCGCGCCGCAACGCGCGCTTCCAGCTCCTCATTGAGCGTGCGAATATCCTCCTCGATGCGCTTACGTTGTGTGATGTCCGTATAAACAATCACAGCGCCTATGAGCTTGTCATCGACGACGACCGGCGCCCCGGCGAACACCACGTTGATCAAATCTCCGTTCTTGTGGGCGCGCACCGTCTCGACCGGTTGAACCCGTTCCCCAGCCCACATATCGCGAAGAAAAGCCTCAGCCTTCGCCAGCGTCTCTGCAGTGTTGATTAAGGGGGACAGTTTCTGGCCCAACACTTCCCTTCTGGAATATCCAAACAAACCCTCAGCGCTGGCATTCCACTCTACAATGTACTGCTTTGAATTCAAGACTACGATAGCATCAGGAACCGCGCCCCAGACGGCTTCCAGATGACGGTGCCGCTCCCGAACTTCGAGCTCAGCCTGCTTACGCGCGGTGATGTCACGCCAGACCATCACGTGGCTGACCAACCCTCCACGTACGTCGCGCAGTTGCGATACCCGCACATCGAAAATTTGCGGACGGCTGTCCGTGATATGCGTCACTTCTTGAGACCAGGTTGCCCTCTCACGCTGGGCGCGTTGCACCAGCGTCTCCACCCACGGCGCCCCGATCTCTGTAAAAGGTTGACCTACGCACTCGGGTTTGTTAAGATTGAGCAAGCTTATCGCAGCCTGATTTAGATCCAGAATGCGTGCCTGAGCATCCAGTACAACGATCCCATCTGCCATACCTGTGATCACCGAGGCATGCGCTAGCGGGAGAATGTCACCCACTTGCACGCGTAATACCCCCCAGTTCATAACGACAACTGCGACAGTGTATGCATAAGAGGCAAGGTTGATTTCCGGCAGCAGATTCACACCCAACAGAGCAATCGAGATCAAAGATGTGATCACCACCGTCCCAAAGAGGAGAAACTGGATTTGCTGGCGATACAGCGCTGGATGCTGTAAGAACATCCGCAATAGGAGCCAGATCCCGCCCAAAAACAGCAAGCCAACACAACCAAACAAGAGCCAAAATCCAATCCCAAATTGCGGCACCAACACTGAAACGCCGCCACGATTTTCCAGCGTGACTGAACGCCAGATCAACCCGTGATACTCAGGGGTTAAGATCAGAATAACTGTAACCAAGGAGATGACCGCCGCGACAATCCATTTCCGGCGCGTCATCCAGTATCCCCGTCCTGTGTAGTGGAACACGTACCCAGACCACAGCGTAGGCATAAGACCTAAGATGCAGTACCGGATTACTGCCGCGAATAGCTTTCCTTCTAAATCCACCCGACCGATTTCCAAAATGTAGCCAATGAGCCATACCGCACCGAGTAAGGACAGCAATACGCCGAAGCGATTGGCACCGGAGGTATGCCTGATTCTGAACGCAATAGACACAACAGACGCGACAACCCCCAAGAACAGGGGGATCATCACAGGTGACCACTGCCAATTCGTTATCATGTCCGTTATCCTATGTCAATTGATGGCGGGTTCAGAACTGGTTTCATAATCCCAGAACGTATATGCATTATCGGTAAAGACGCTGGAGAAGACGTTGCCTGGCTGGACGGTATATGGGAGAAGCAATTCCTTCACACGCGGCAGATAGAGTTCAAATGTCGTCCCTTGCCCGATTTGGCTATGGACTCGAATCGCTCCGCCGCTCTGTTTGACAATACTATAAACAGTAGCGAGTCCAAGTCCAGTTCCCTTACCTGGAACCTTTGTCGTATAGAAAGGTTCGAAAAGATGCACTTGCACTTCATCGCTCATCCCAAGCCCTGTATCACTAACAGATAGCATCACGTAGTCACCCGGTTGCAGTTCAGGATCAAAGACCACATCCTCAGCCGTCAGGGTGACATTCGCTGTTCGTAACAACAGCAGTCCGCCATCTGGCATGGCATCCCGTGCATTGGCTGCCAGATTGACTAAGATACGTTCAAGTTGCGAAGGATCAGCCCTCACGGTCCATAAATCTGGAGCAGACGACACCTGTACAGCAATAGCGTCGGTCACAATATTCTGTAAAAGATACTGCGCATCATCGATAATGGCGTTGAGATCAAGTGTCTTTGGATTTTGGGGGTCGCTGCGACTGAAAGTTAAAAGTTGCACTGCCAACTCGGAGGCCCTTTCTGTTGCGCCGATAATTCCTTCCACCCATACCCGCGCCCTATCCGAGAGGTGGTTATGACGCTGAATGAGTTGAGCAAAGCCGTTGATAGCTGCTAAGAGGTTATTGAAATCATGGGCCAACCCGGCTGCCAACCGGCCAACTGCTTGCATCTTGAGCGCGCGGTGATATTGATCTTGGACTTCCAACTCGTGGCTCACGTCGCGTTGTAGGCTGACGAAGCTTCTAGGCACTGCTGTTCCATTTCTCACGGGGATAATCGCGGTCTCTGCCGTGTATAAGCGGCCATCTTTCCGCTTGTTAACGATGTGGCCCCGCCACATTTTGTTAGCTGTTATGGTCGTCCACAACTCTCGATAAAAAGCCGCATCGTGTTGTCCGCTGCTAAGCAGGCTTGGCGTCTTTCCCAGAACCTCATCCTTGTTGAAACCAGTCGTATGCTCAAAGGCAGGATTGACATACAGAATCGTCCCGTCGAGATCAGTGATCATCACCTCGGTATCCGCCTGCTCTAACGCGGCACTCAAGCGTTGCCGCTCCTCCGTCAACCATATCCGCGCCAACACACCGGCAAGTTGACCGATGACGCTCTCTACTAACTGCACTTCAGTCTCCGCAAAATCGCGCTGTTCCGATGCCGCCAATCCCACCGCTCCAATCACGCTCTCGTTCACCACCAAGGGCAACAACAGCAACGATTGAATCTCACGATCCCGGAAGCATCGACAGAGCGGCTTTAGCTGTTCGACCGAACAAAGATCGGCCATCGAGATGGGGGGGTGATGCGCAAACAGATGCTTCAATAGCATCGTCTCATCGCTTGCCAAGGCATAGCTTGTAGACAAGGATTGGGCTTGCGCTTGATAAACCAACACCGCGCCGCCTGCGCCATTGAGCGTTATCGCCACCGAATAGGGCAAGTGCAACATAAGGCTCAACTCACAACATGCATCTTCCAGAAGAACCTTTGGTGAAGCGCCTTGCGTGGACTGAGTCAGCAAGCGATTGAGCAGTGAGAGGTGGCGGTTTTTCTGCTCCAGCGCTTGGGCTTGCATCTTAAGCGACTGCTCTGTCTGATGTTGGTACAAAGCCATCTCAATCGTGGCATGCAGATCTCGTTCTTCGAATGGCTTGATCAAGTAGCCAAAGGGGCCGGTGATCTTAGCGCGTTGCAGTGTCTCCTCATCCGCAAATGCGGTTAGATAAACTACGGGAATGTTACACAACGCGCGAATCTGCCGCGCCGCTTCAATCCCATCCATCTCGCCTTTCAATCGAATATCCATCAGCACGAGGGCTGGGTGTCGCTGTTGCGCTAACTGTATGGCCACCTCGCCGCGCGAAGCGATTCCAACCGTGGAATACCCGAGTACACGCAGCCTATTTTGTATATCGAGCGCAACGACACTTTCGTCTTCAACGATAAGAATTGAAGTGGTCATCTTATAATCTCCTGCTGAGAACCTATCCGAGAATTCGTCGGTGACGCACCAGAAACGCTCGCAAGCCCAATGTCCAGATAGAGTCTAAATCTCATAC
>JAFGSL010000047.1 GCA_016934645.1 Anaerolineae bacterium | reverse complement strand
TTGAGGACTTCTTCAAGCAAATAATCGAGGATGTAGCGATGTGCGCCGGTAAACTCAGCGATGAACGCGCTTGCATCGCGCTCGGCACTGATCCCCTGCAGGGCCAGGGCCGCCATATGCAGCCCAGCGATCCAACCCTCGGTACGCCTGTCCAGAGCGGCAACGTCCACTGCGGCAAGATTCAATCCCATACGCTGGTTCAAAAACGCAGCGGCTTCTTCCGCCGTGAAGCACAAATCGGCTTGCCGTAGCTCCGTCAGTTGTCCACGCGCACGCAGACGAGCAAGCGGCAACGGCGGATCAGCACGGGCAGCAATGACCAGATGAAGATTGGGGGGGTGATGATCCAGCAGAAAGGCAAGCGCATCATGCACGGGCTGTGCCGTTACTAGATGATAGTCATCGAGAACTAGAAGGAGGCTCTCAGTCTCAGATCCGATCTGGTTGATCAATTCTGTCATCAGATCAATCATCTGGTGGCCCTTCGGCAACTGTAGCGCATCGGGGATATCCAACTCAATCGCCATCCGCAGTGATGCAAGCAGGTAAGACCAAAAGCGCGCCGGGTCGCTGTCTCCTTCATCAAGGGTCAACCACGCGACAGAGCGTCGTTCGGTCACTCCGCCGACATCCTGATTCACCCATTCGCTCAACAGGGTTGTTTTGCCGTAGCCGGCCGGCGCAGCAATGAGAGTGAGACGGTGTCCCAGGCGCAAGCCCTCGTCCAATCGCGCGAGCAGATGCGGACGCGCAACCATGTTCGCATGTGGAGAAGGGATATAGAGTTTGGTTGTCAGAAGAGGCAAAGTCTTCATCATCATACTCCTGCCTCCATTTTATCACAAATACAAGCTACGCCATAATCCGCCGGGGGTACACACTTCACTCAATATATTCTACAGCAAAACGTCCCGGCGATAGGCCGGGACGTTCTCAGGCAGATCAGACAAGAAAACCACAGCGCTACAAACAGCGCTTATACTTGTTCTTCCAATCTTTCTTCGACTGGCTTTCCAGAGCCAGCATTCCCATCACTATTAGAACGTCCAAACAGAGAACGTTGCAATCTGGCGAGACGTGGAAGACGCTTTTGCTCATCATCGCTCAGTTCGGTGTAGTCCTGATAGTATCGATAGTAATATTCACTACCTATACGCGTACCGATCCGATTAACAATCACACCTAGCAAATTGGCATGCACACGCTGCAACTCTTCCACAGCCCGTTTTGCCAGCCCACGACGGGTTCTGCCGATATCAGTCACGAGCAGCACGCCACCTTCCTTCAAACGCGCCGCTAAAACTGCAGCATCGGTTACCATCAAAATCGGTGGGCTATCGAAGACGAGTAAATCTGCTTTCGCCAGCAGGATATTGATCACCTGCCCCATCCTCTCTGAGCCAAGTACCTCAGCGGGATTGGGTGGCAGAGAGCCGCAAGGCAACAACTGCAGGTTATCCACACCTGTGTTCTGCAAATAAGATTCTGGCTCAGGGTTCGGAGTCAACATAATGCTACTCAGCCCCTCCGCATTAGAAACATTGAAGACCTTATGGAGCGAAGGACGCCTGAGATCGGTATCGATTATAATTACCCGCAGGCCCGATTGGGCCATTGCCACTGCCAGATTCGCAAGCGTCAGACTTTTCCCCTCTGAAGGCCCGGTACTGGTCGCCATCAGTGTGCGCATAGGTCGATCGACGAAGGAAAAGCGAATGTTAGTACGCAGCGCACGATAAGCCTCAGCCGTAGCAGAGAGGGGTTGCTCGTGGACAATGAGCTTCTCTGCATAGCCGTCGCCTTCAATACGGGCAATGGTGCCCAGCACGGGAAGTTGAGTGATCCGGGCGGCGTCGTCTGGCGACTTGAGAGTGTCGTCAATGAACTCAATCAGCACGGCGCCCCCCACCGCCAGTCCCAGCCCAATGGCGGCTGCAAGCAACACCGTCTGAGGCACATTAGGACTGATAGGCCAGGAGGGCAAAGTCGCAGGTTCGATAATAGAAATGTAGTTGGTACCCCCCTGTACCGACGTCAGGAGGGATGCATAAGTAGATTCATAGGTGGATAACCTTTGTTCAAGAGCAGTGATGTTTTCCTGGTGCTGCTGGATAGCGCGAGCGCTGTTCGCTGCTTCGAGTTTGACTTGCTCTTCAGCGATGCTTTCCTCGGTTTGCTGGATATTGGCTTCCAATCCCTCTAGTCGCTCCTGGACAAAGGTTTGACGTTCAGACCCCTCGCGTTCTGTAGGGCTTTGCAGAATCAACTGATCGGCAATTTCGTCGGCGAGTGCCTTTGCGCGTTCAGGGATAGTATCGCGAACGCCAATCTCTAGCAGTTGCGTGCCTGCTACCAACTGCGTAGAGACAGTTTCGGCTGACGGAATATATTCTAGTCCCAGGGCCTGTGCCGCACCGCTGAGGATGGGTTGGCGAACTACCATCTGCGCGTATGTCTGTGCCAACTGCTGGCTGATATAGAGGTCACCACTGGACGGGTTGGCTTGCTGCAATGCTTGGCCTATCATCACCGTAGTCGTGGCCTGGTAGATACGTGGCATGCTCCGGGTACCGATATAACTTGAGCCGGCAGCCAGCGCGACACAAGCAACCATCAACCACCACCACCTTTTGAAGATGTTCCAGTATTCTTTAAGTTCCATAATACCCTTCTCGACTTTAATTATACCAGAAGACGTAAATATCTCTTACCCAATGTTATGAAGGCTGTGTAAGAGTGCATGCGATACAGTTACCTGCTATCCATGACCATTTCTTTTCACAATCTGGTCATAGGCAGATAGATATCGGTGTCGATTAGCGCTAAGTAGAGTTCTCACTGATAAGCTCTGTATACAGTTTCTCCCACATCGTGTACACGTTACGCCAGTGATAGTGTTCCTCGACCCATGCGCGTCCTTGCATCCTTAAGCGCTCACCCAGCGCCGGTTCCTTCAATACCCGCACCACGGCCTCCGCTAACGCCTCTGGTGTATCTCCTATTAGGATATTCTCGCCTTTTTCTATCTCAGTCCCTTCGGCTCCAATACTCGTCGAGACAATAGGCAATCCCCACGACCAGGCATCGACAATCTTGACCCGCATTCCCCCACCTGCACGCAGGGGAACAATAAATACTCCTGTCTCAGCCAGATAGGGCTCTGGATCGGGCACATAGCCCGTCACCTGAACGTTGCGTACCTGGAGTGTAAGATCTTGCACCTCCCGAGGTGGGTTCTTCCCCACAACGACAAAACGTGCCTCCGGAATCTGTGCCAGCACCCTAGGAAAGACCTCGCGCGCAAACCACAGCACACCTTCAACATTGGGAGGCCAAAACATCGTACCTAAATGAGTCACAGCGAGAAGCTCGTCACGACGGGCCACCAACGGTTTATCGTCGGTATCAACACAGATAGGGATAACAGAAGTCGTAGGATGGGAAGGAGGGACGGACTTGGGAACGCTGACAGCTCTGGAAACTTCAGTGACTTGCGCAGTATGAATCGTACGCTGTAAAATCTCCTCCTGATCTACATTGGTAACGAAAACAACGTGATCAAAACGGTCATAGGTTCCTACTTCGTAACGCGCCAGGACACGTGCCTCCCGCTGGAAAACCCACCGCTTAAGAGGATTGGATTCGTGACGCGCCATTCGTTCCGGGATGCGGTAGAGCGCATTGTGAGCATCCAAAACCAGAGGGATATGGGGACGATTGAACGTTTTTGTGTTCAGGCGTTGTGCATGGAGCGCGTATTGCGCCATAGAGGTTTGATCGGCATGGATCACGTCAAACGCCTGCGCAGCCAATAGACAGTGGAGGGCTTGGTGCATCTCAGGCACTTCGTCCCGCACAATGATCACAGACTGGCCCGTAAGTCCGGCTTTCAACACGGCACGGACATTCCGCAGCAACGAACGCTGCATAGGCACTGTGCGAACCGCCTCGCAGAAGCCCTCCAGATGTTCCACGGACTCGGCTTTGTCGTCTTCCCGGACAAAAGAGAGCAGTGTTACCTCGTGCTGGCGCGCCAGTTGGCGTAACACATAGTAGGCGCGTATCTTCGCCCCTGAATGAGGGGGATAGGGTAGAACCTGCGTAAGAAAGAGTATCTTGCCCATGACATTGCCCTTTTTATTATGGTTTATATGTGACGCGATTGGCTATCTGGCTGTGCCTGCACTTCTCGACCAACAAGCCGGGCGTACATCTGTTGCACTGTAGCACTCTCCGATTTCCGATGTTCATCATACCAGCGCCGACCAGCACAGCCCATGCGTTCCAATGCATCAAAATCGGATAGTGCCTCCGTGAGGGCACGTGCCAGGGAAGCAGGATGTTTTGGTTCAACGATCCAGCCGGTTACGCCAGGTTCAACGTATTCGGGAAGAGCGCCTGAGGACGTGATGAGTACGGCCTTACGGAAGAAATACGCTGCCGGTATCAAGGCCGATTGCGTTGCACCGATGTAAGGTAACACCAGCAATGCGCAGCGCTGGAACAGTGTCAATGCTTCTTCATCCCGGATGAGGTGGTTGCGAACTTCGATTCCTGCAGGAAGTGGTTCCTTCCACACCATTTCTAGTTGTCCGAGACCAGCCAGGACAAGACGCGCCTGCGTCCGCAATACTTCGGGTAACCTCACCCAGGCCGCGATCAAATCCGCCACACCTTTGTAAGATTCAATCCTTCCGAAGAAAAGCACATAGGGATCATAGGCCATACCATCGACCAACCGGTCGGGTTGCTCCATCCAAGTGCCGCTCAGAAATAGGTGCAACAACGGTGTGTACGTGACATTGTCAGACGCCATACCATGCTCTAGGAGACGCTGCCGGTAACATTGCCCATGGACAAGAATATGTGTGGCATTGCGCAGAACGGCACGATTCCATAAATAAAGCAGCGGTCCGTATGCCGATCCTGGATGGGGATCCAGATCGTGGAGAGTGTGGATAGTCGGAATGCTAGCCTTCCGCAGCGCGCGCATAACAAGGATGTTCCACAGATGCGGTCCGGTAACATGAACAACATCCGGCTTCTGCTCCAGAACAGCATTGATGGCCCGTCGTGCTATCCAAACTCGCAAGCCGTTGGGAGAGAAGCCTGTATCCTTCAGGGCAACGGGCTTAGACACACTAACACTGGGGAGGTAGCGATGTCCCGGATAGTATTCTGTTGTGACAAGGGTGACTTTGTGCCCCGCTTGAACCATACGATTTGCGTAATCGGCGGTGTACTGGTGCATGCCAAAGGTAGGAGAAAGGAGCAGATAACAAATATGCATCAGACCCCCAGCGAATGTTCCTGACAGAATTGCGAGCTAGGAAGCATGGCGACGACGAGCCCATCCTCGCACAAAGAAGAAAATACGCTCCAGAGCCAACGCTACAAAAGGCATGGCTACAGCATCCACCGGCAGCCGGTAACGCGGCATAGCCCAGGTGAAAATGTGCAACAAGGAATAGAAAACCATGAAGAGAAAAAGCAATGTAGTTGGACGTGCGAGGCACGATAGCACCGGTGCGTAGTGCACTTTGGCTCCCAAGTAAAACCCATAGAGCATGAAGGGAAGATAGAGGGTAAATGAGAGCAAGCGGCCGGCGTTATTCAATAGAGAAGTGTCCGTGGGCCAGAATTCGAAATAATCAGCCACCCGGCTTAGCGAAAGACGTAGGTAGCGTACCGGATCCGCCAGGACAAACGCAATTCCTCGACGCAGCAATGCACTATCCCATTCAGCCTCAGTAGACAATTGTCCCCACAGTTCACCAGGCAAAGGGGCGGCTTCAAAAGCTTGAAAGCTCGTCCCATGCATAGGGTGCTGCGCGGAGTACATCGCATAACCGGTATTTGAGTTGAGGAGCAAAAAATCACCATAAACGCGATAATTACGGTAGGTCCAGGGAAGGATGAAAGCAAGAAGTACCAGCCCCGCAAGCACCAATGACGGAAGATGCAAACGGATGAAAATACGCGCGTTTGCATGCCATGCCCGCCAGAGAAGCCACAAGAAGAGCACCGGTACCCAAGGAAGAACCGCCTGGCGGAAGAGAGCCGTGAGACCCAGACTCACACCCAATCCCAGGGCCGCACTCCATCCCGATTGTCCCGCCGCGAAGTCTTCGGATAACTTCAGTGCGCGCTCGAACGACCAGAGCAGCGTGATAATGTAAAAAGTCTCTGTCATAATTTGAGCGGCGTAGAGAATAAAGAAGGCATATCCTGCTGTGATCAGCGCCGCGATAAGAGGCAACCAAGACCGGTTCGGGAAAAGGTGCCGGGTCAGGCGCGCAGTCATCCACGGTAAAAGAATACCCCCAAGCACAGCGGTGACCAAACGTACCGCTACTGGCTGAAACCCAACCAATGCGTAGATAGCAGCAATGATCACCGTATAGAGAAAAGACCAGTGTGCCGTAGGTGTCTCTGCTGGCGTAAAAGGATACCAGTTCCGATCAAAGGTGTAGCCATGCCCTGTTGCCAGACGCAGGCCTAGGGAGGAATAACTGTAGTCATCGTGCTCGGTGGGCACCCAGTTGCCATAGTGAAGAGCGAGACCAAGTCGGGTGATGACGGAAAATATCAGGATAGCGATCCAGATTTGTGTGAGATGCTTGTGCTGGAGTGTTATTTCAGGGTCCTGTGCCATATACTCTTACTGTCCTTTAAAACCAACAATGATACGCACCGTGTGCAATACAGTGAGCAGATCCAGGTAAAAACTGGCGTGTTTGACGTAGTAGAGATCAAGCTCCAGTTTGATCCGGGCATCCTCAGTGGAATCACCGTACTCATGATGGACTTGCGCCCAACCGGTAATGCCCGGTTTGACAGCATGTCTGGCCCGATAGAGTGGAAACGCGCGCGACAATTGTCCCACAAAATGAGGGCGCTCAGGGCGCGGCCCGATGAAGCTCATCTCACCGCGCAGTACATTGATAAACTGCGGCACCTCGTCAAGCCGGACCTTACGCATAAACCGCCCGATCGGCGTGATACGGGGATCATTCTTGCCAGCCCAAACCGCACCATACTTCTCAGCATCACGCACCATTGAACGGAACTTGATCACAGTGAAGGGACGTCCCCCTTTACCTAGCCGCTCCTGGCGATAAAAGAGCGGACCCGGAGAAGTCAAAGCGTTAGCAAGGGCAATCAGAGGTATAAGCAGTCCTAAAACGAGTGTTCCCAATATACCTATCAGCACATCCAGTGCGCGTTTAGTAGCCTGATACAAGCGAAAGGCCGGAGTATCCGCTGGACCAAGTAGCAATTGCGAGTCATAGCGTGCGTAATCAACGGGCAATCGTCCGGTGAGACGCTCGTAGACG
>JAFGSL010000362.1 GCA_016934645.1 Anaerolineae bacterium | reverse complement strand
TTTTTTTCCTCCCGTTATCTTTTTCTGCGCAAAGCCTTTGGGCGTGGCGTGATTACGGAGGCGCTGGAAAGCGGTTATGGGTTCTATTTCGATGCGGAAGCGCTGCCCGAAAATGGCAACCAGCCGTCTTCCTCATTCGAGATTGCCCTGCACTCTGAAACAACGGAGGTGAGAGTACCATGATAGGATTATACTTGCCCACCGATCTGATCGAACGGGCGGAATCGCTTTTGGCAGAACTGCATCGCAAAACAGATGCGGACTGTGTCCTATTGGCGGACACCAGCGGTCAGCTCATCGCCGTGCATGGACAACCGGTGCAGGGAGATACCGTCGTCATCGCGGCGCTGGGAGCAGGAAACCTGGCCGCGGTCCTCGAACTGGGCCGGCAGATTGGCGAGCGCAATCCACACGGCGCATTTCTGCACGAAGGGAAAGACAGGTGTATCTATCTTTTCGATGTGTCCGGCAGCTTTGTCCTGATCGTTGTTTTCCAACCCAGCACGCCTATCGGCCTGGTACGGCTCTATGCAGGTGTCACGTGTGGCTACCTGGGTGAGTTAATCACGGAATTTGAGGAATTGATGTCTACGGTAAGTCAGATTCCCTCGGTTGAGTTTGGCGATGCCCTGTCGGATGAACTAGAAAAAGTATTCGGATGACAAGAGGAATGCTATGTTTATTAATTGGAAATTACGTGAGATCAGTCTAAAAATCGTCTATTATGGGCCTGCGCTCAGTGGTAAGACCACAAACCTACAGTGTATTCACGCCAAGACCAGTCCCAACATTCGTGGTGACTTAGTATCGCTCAACACCCGTGGTGATCGCACAATCTACTTTGACTTCCTGCAAATAGAACTTGGGCAAATCGGGGGGCTTAAGCCTCGGTTCAATCTGTACACAGTGCCGGGGCAGATCTACTATTCAGGGAGTCGCCGGCTGGTGCTTCAAGGTGTAGATGGTGTAGTCTTTGTCGCTGATTCGCAAGTGCATCGTCTGCCGGCAAACATTGAGACGCGCCGCGATATGAAAGAAAACCTGACGGCGCTAGGGCTTGACCTTTTCAATATCCCCGTCGTGCTACAATGCAATAAGCGTGATATCCCCAATGTTGCGCCGGCTTTGGCTATAAAGCAACAGCTAGGATTTGGGAGTGTTCCGTGTTTTGAATCCGTTGCGCTGCAGGGTACGGGTGTCTTTGAGACGTTAAAGGCAATCATCAACCTGGTTGTCGCCCAAACGCAACAAAAGCTACAGTGAGAAACACCAATGCACTATATTACAGACTAATCGCACAAAAGGAATTCGCATAAATATGGAAAGTCTCAAGCTATCAATACAGCAGTTGGATGAAATCGGTGACTGCCTGACAGCGCTGCATTGGGAAACGCATGCGCGTTGTGTGATTCTGGCCGATATAACCGGGCAGGTGATTGAGGCGCAAGGCAGCGTAAGTCAGGTGAACACGGCTGTGCTATCAGCCCTCGCCGCAGGGGAACTGGCTGCGACCAAAGAAATGGCTCGTCTGATCGGAGAAGAGGCACGCTTCAAACTTTTGCTCCACGAAGGGCTGAGGCAGAGCGTTTATCTCTCAGACGTCGGCGAAGAGATGGTTTTGGTAACCGTCTTTGCCAGTAGCACACCGATTGGAATGGTCCGTCTCTTCACCCGAGATGCCGTCGATGAATTGAAGCGTATCACCAAGAATAGGCCAAGTGATACGATGGCTGAAGAGAGGCTGGTTGACTTTGGCGCCTCGTTATCCGACGAGATGGACTCGCTGTTGAAAAATACCGCCGATTGAAAACCTACGAGAGCATACTAGTGTACGGCAATCAGATCCAATCTTGAAGAACAAGTCTTGAAGAACAAGAGGGCAGAATGGATAACAAAGCGTATACGATGGACGCGACCTTACCTCTATCTCTTGCACAGATTGTGCATCGGCTGAACCTGGACGGGGGTTTCCAAACATCAGTACTGACTTCCGAAGATGGACTGACAATTGCAGCCTATCCTGTTGAGTGTGACAGCGATACGACAGCCGCAATCGTCGCTCTAATTCAGCGTGTCAGCAACGATGCTCGAGTTTTGCTAGGTATGTCAGATCTCGATGAAGTAACTATCTACGATCACAATTGTACCCGTTTGGTTTGTCGCTATATTGCTTCTGAAGAAAAGCGGCTTATCCTGGCCGTGATTGTCTTGCCCCATCGTCCCTATCGCCACTTGATGAACCGGGCTGTGAAACAGATTGAACAATTACTCGTCAAATGAAACAGGAAACAGTACTCCTCGTCGAAGACGATTATGAAATACGCGCGTTTTTGCGTGATGCGATATTGATGCCAACCCATTATCGCGTGCTGACAGCCGGCGATGGGCAGGAGGGCCTACAACTCGCACTGACAGAAGAGCCAGATGTGATACTTCTCGACCTTAAGTTGCCGTACATTTCGGGACTGGACCTGTTAGAGACATTGAGAAAACATAATCGGTTTATCCCGGCTATTATAATGACTGTGTATGGCTCTGAAGAGAGCATTCTACGGGCTTTCCGGTTAGGAGCTAAGGAATTTCTTCTAAAACCTTTTGGGATAGATGAAGCGTTGGGGGCTATTGAAAAGGCTCTAGCCGAGGAGCGCTTGCGCCGGGAGAAAGAGAACCTCACGCTTGCACTAGCCAAGGCTAACCAGCGTTTGCAATGCCAGGTCAGCAACTGGGCTGCGCTGAATGATATCGCGCAAATCATTACATCTACACTGGATGAAAAACAGGTCCTTCACCGAGTTATGGAGAATGTCAACCGAATTCTGCAGGTCGAGGCTGGTTCGCTTTTGCTTCTTGATGAGGGGACGGACGAATTGAGATTTGCCGTGACGATTCAGGGGGATACAGCACGCTTCTCTAACTTGCGTCTCAAATTAGGACAGGGCATCGCCGGGTGGGTGGCTCAGCATAAAACCCCACTGCTTGTTCCCGATGTTCGTTGTGATCCCCGTTTCTATGCGCGAGTAGACCAGGTTACAGGATCCCATACTTACTCGGCTTTGTGTGTGCCATTGCAGTCAAAAGATGCTGTTATTGGCGTTCTTGAGGTTATTAACAAGAGAGAAGGTCCCGCTAGTCCCTCATTTACTCAGGGTGACTTGGAATTGTTAACGACCTTGGCTTCTTGGGTTACCGTCGCGGTGGAAAATGCCCGGCTTGACCGAGCGGCCCAGGAAATGGCCGCAGTGACCGTGTTAAGGCAAACGGTCACGACCGTAGCGCATCATATCAACAATCGCTTGATGGCTTTTTCGCTTGAATTGGACAAACTCGAAAGCTATACGGATACTCCGGAATCTACCAAAACTGTAGTGACTTTGGCACGCCGAGTCGTTCACGAAATATCAGCCATTATCAAAGCACTGGATCGACTGGACAGAATAAGAACCGTACCCTATGTAGGAAGCGCACAAATGATCGATATCGAAGGAGCGCTAGAGAAAGAACTAAGCTGAATCAGGCTTTCTAACTCATCGCTTGAGAAGAGAGAGAAATTGTGAAACTGAAAGAAATAATCCAAAAGATGGTTGAGGAGAATCGTTTCAAGGCCGCTCTCTTGACCAATTCGGCGGGACTTACCTTGGTGGGCTTCCCCGATGGACCAGAGGCGGAAATGCCAGCAGCGATGATTGCGCTTTTGCAACGCACGTTTGAAAAAGTCCAAAATCACGTGGGTTTAAGAGCTATGAGCGAGATGCTACTGTGCGACGAAGTCGGGCAGAAACTGGTATGTTGTCGCTTTATTGCCGGTGGTAATGATCTGATACTTGCCCTCCTTGTCCCGCCAAATCGTCTTTACCGACAAGCGCTGGAGAAAGCCATTGAACAGATCAAGCAAATCTGGTAGCGGAAGTAACAATGATGCCAGATGATCATACAAATCGATGTTGTACGTATACCCCGCGCGGATTCCCGTCATCGCGCGGACGCCAGGTGACTATGCCATCGTGCTGAGGAACAGCAGTGGAACGGAGCTGGCCCGCTACCCCTTCACACCCGAAGCGCTCCACTCCGGCCCCGATAACCCCGACGGCCCAAGTGCCCCGCCTGTGGACCTGCTGAGCGTTTCGGAGCTCGTGCCCTATGTGGCTGGCACCGTCCGGGTCGACCTCACGGGCCCCACGGGCTTACTCGCCACGGTCACGGCTGGAGCGGCGGCGCCCAGTGTCACCGTGACCTCCCCGACCGCCGGGCAGGTCTTCAGCGGCGCCGCCGTGCCCGTTGCCTGGACAGCCTCGGACCCCGATGGCGATGAGCTTACGTTCAATGTACAATTCAGCGCCGACGGTGGCGCCACGTGGGAGATGCTCGCACAAGGCATTCAAGGCAACAGCGTTGACCTGCCGCGCGAGAACCTCGCTTCGACGACCCAGGGCCGTGTGCGCGTCTGGGCTACCGACGGCATCCACACGAGCAGTGCCGAGAGTGCCGGCGCCTTCACGACCACCACGCGCAACCCACAGGTAACCCTCCTCTCGCCGAGAGCAGGGACCTACGTTGCGGTCAGCTAGACGTTCACGCTGGAGGCGATGGCCTACTCCCCCAATATCGGCACGCTCGAAAGCAGCCAGATCACCTGGTTCTCCTCCGTGGATGGCGTGCTCGGCAAAGGGGAACACCTCGTCCTCACGGACCTGACCCCCGGCGTTCACACGATCGCGGTGATCGTCAATGACGGCGAGGGCATCGCCAGCGCACAGGTCAACAATATCATCGTGGTCAGCGACCCGACGGAGCTGCCGGTACCCCCCGCGGGCTTCAGCGTGGGACCCAGCCCGCTGATTTTCTGGCCCAACGAGGGCATCGCCACCAGGACGCTGACGATCGACAACGAAGGGGGACCCAATGCAATCGACTGGGGGGCGCTCGAGTTCACGCCCTGGCTGAGCGTTAGCCCGACAACGGGAGCGATGCCAGGCCTGATCTCGGTCACGGTGGATCTCGCAGGGCTGGAGCCCGGGACCTATAGCGCGAACGTCCTTTTCGACACCAGCGCCTCGACGCAGAATCGCACGGTCCAGGTGACGATGGTGATCCCTGCCCTGAGCGATGTGACGTTGCTCTTCCTTCCCCTCGTCACGCGGCAGTAGCCGGTGCGGGGAGGCCCTTAGGGCGCATAAAAGTATAATTTTCCGGAAGCCGTTACTCGACAACCACCACGACGCCAACCTCCGCCCAATTGTAGAGCGTCTCCGCTTCTGGAATCCCCAGGATGATGCAGCCGAACGACGCTGGCCGTCACAACGAACCGGCCCATAGACGCTGCCCGTTGGCAAGGATCGGCAGTTCGTGGAAACCGTTCTCCACGCCGCCGCCTGCCGGGTAGACGGCGACAAAGAAAGGCATCCATAAATCCCATTGCGAAGCATACGCTTTCTCGTGCTTGCTGAGCACCTGGAAGGTGCCCCGGTGTGTTGGGGAAGTGGCAATCCCGGTGGATGTCGGCCAATCGTAGAGCAACGCGCCATATTCGTAGACACGTACCCTTTGCTCATCAATGTTCACCACCACTTTGTTGCCCGTCGCCGGCATGTGCGGTGTGAGGAGGTCCTGCGAGGGAATGATGATTTGTTGCCCCACGCTCAAGCGGTCGTAGTCGAGTCGATGCCGGGGTTGGCCTCAGCTACCAGCCCCGATGGCATCCCGAACTTCGCCGAGAGGCTGGTGAGCGTACCCCCTGACTGCACGCTGTAGACACGCTGCGGGTGGGTGAGATAGAGCGTGACCGTTCCCCCACCGGCGTCGAAAGCCTGGAAGACTTGCTGCGTGGCCTCGTCGTAGCGGAAGCCGCGCCCATCGCCCAAGGCTTCCGCCAGCGTCACCAGGCTGTCCCGGATGGCATACAGGTTTGCGTCCACCACCGGCTTGCCGTCGGGGCCGGGCGTCAGCCGCAGCCACGTCGCCAGCATCTCCCGGTTGAGCGTCCAGGTGAGGACCGGTCGGTTTGGACGTCGTAAGCCGTCAACATGATGCTGTGGGTCAATAGCGCCTCAGTCTGTGTGTCGCCCAATC
>JAFGSL010000361.1 GCA_016934645.1 Anaerolineae bacterium | reverse complement strand
TTGACGCCCAACGCCACGACACCCAGATTGGGTTGCAACGTGGTGAAGGGATAAGCGGCGATTTCCGGCTTGGCAGCGGTGGTGACGGAAAGCAGCGTAGACTTTCCCGCATTAGGCATCCCCGCCAGCCCAACATCGGCGAGCAGCTTCAGTTCCAGGCGCAGCGAGCGCTCTTCACCGGGATCGCCAAATTCGGCAATGCGCGGAGCCTGGTTCGTTGCAGACGCGAAGCGGATGTTGCCCCGCCCACCGCGCCCGCCCTGCGCGATCACCGCGCGCTGTCCCACTTCGACAAGGTCGGCCAAAAGCTCGCCTGTCTCCGCATCGTAGACCACCGTGCCCGGTGGAACATCGAGTACCAGATCCGCGCCACCGGCCCCATACCGGTCTTTATTGCGCCCCGGTTCACCGTCGGCGGCAACAAATTCCTTCTTGTGCGCAAAATGGTAGAGCGTATTCAGATGGCTGCTCACGGCGAAAACGATGTCACCGCCCTTACCGCCGTCACCACCCGAAGGTCCGCCGAAAGGAATGAACTTCTCCCGGCGAAAATATACCCCGCCTTTGCCGCCGTGGCCGCCTGTCACGTGAATTTTGACCTGATCGTAAAACATAACATCTCTCTTTCTAAAAGACCCTAAGGGTCTACTAAACCCTTAGGGTCTCTCGAATAAACCAGACTCAGCAAATTACAAATCTATGTTTGTAGTAACCACTTCAGTGGTTCTTTTGACGACTAAAGTCGTTACTACGAGCCTGAAATTAGCGTGTCCCTAAAACTGCGTGCAGCGATTCGCACGCCGGACAACCACCACCTGGGCGGATAATCGCAAATCCATCCTGAGGATCGGTTCCATAGCGGACGAAATCGACATTCCAGACAATGATGCAGCGCACCATTCCAGTGTTGATGCCCAACTGCACAGCTTCAGCAAGCCAGGCGGCCTGTTGCGCATTCGTTATCCCACGCGCCCAGGCAAATTGATCGGAGAATGTCGACACGCCTTCCTGCGAAGCATAGCCCATTTCGGTGTAGAACAACTTGCGCGTGCCGCCGAAGATATTATAGTACAACTCAGTCTGCGGCAGGAAGTACCACGAATGATGTGTGCCACCAGCAGGGTGTCCACTTCGCGCCGAGGGCGATGTCGCTCCGGCGTTGTGGTGTGCGCCGATATAGTCCATACAGTTAGCAGCTCCGGCGTTGTACAGCCCTTCCATCCACGGTTGATCATCATAGCCGCAGCCGCCATTGGCGCAGTCAGTGAGCTTCGAGCCACCGAACCAGCCGGTTGGTGAGGGAGCGGCGCTGATGACGGCTGTACCACTGTTAGCACCCTTGATCGCGTTGTAGGCCTTGCAGAGCAGGTTGGTGTACGATTGCGGGCTGATGAGTTCGCCCTGCCACTCGCGGTCGATGTTCGGCTCGTTCCACACCTCAATGGCATCCGCACCTGTTGCCGCCAATCCCGCGACCCAACTGGCGAACTGATCCTCAAAACCGGACTGGGTCACCATGCCCGCGCCACCCAACGCGCTCAATTGAATTTTAAATCCATTGGCATGAGCGATACTAACGAGACTGTCTGCACCCTGTCCATATTGAACCTGCACTTTCATCCAGTTCATCCCGGCATAATGCATCGTGTCTTTATAGGGCAGACCCACATCGCGCACGTGTCCACCCAACTCGAAGCTGCCGCTGGAAACTGGCGCAACGATGGGCGTGACCGGAGTTTCTTCTGCCTGTTCCCCCACCTGAATGACCAGGTAAATCTTGCCACCCTCTATCGCTGTATCGCCAACCTGAATCTGCCAGTTCCCCTTGTAGGTGCCGTCGGCGTTTGGTGCGATCAAGTCTACACTGATGTCGACATCCTCTCCAGCCTTGACTTCACCAATCTCGACTTCTGCCACGTCGGTCATCTGCTCACCGGAAACGAAGACCAACGCGGTATCTTCCGGCCAATCCTCATTACCTGAATTGCGCATCCGCCAGGTCTTGGTGAATGCCTCTTCTTTCTCGAAGTGTGTATTGTCGGGCACGGTCACATCGGTAACGAAACCCGCTTTAAGCCCTTCAACAGGAGGCTCGGCAGGTTCCAGAGTTGTGGCCTCGGTTCCCTCGTCCGTTTCAATCGTCTCGGTGACAACTTCCGTCACCACCGGCACGGGCGCAGCGACCAACACCGCCAGCGAGCCTTTATCCAGCCCGGCGACACTCGCCGCAATTGTATATGTACCGGTGAGAGAAGGCGCTGTCCAGGCGAACTGCGGCTGCGTCAATGCCGTCGTCGCCTGGGCCTCCATCTGCCCGCCAGGACCGGTCACCTGCCACGCGATATCGGGCATAGCATACGTGGATGCCGTCGTTTGTGTCTTGTATTCGGCAACACCCTTCAACATATCTGGCAGATTCCCATCAGCAAACAGGTTGCTCAGCGCCACGCCCCCCAGATGATACCGCTCGATCAGCGTCATTCGCTGGCGCAACCATTCCGGCGTCCCAAGCCAATACGCAGCCTCACCCACGGTCATACGGGTCGCGCCCGTCGCCACATCGGTTTCCACCGCAGACACCGCGCCAAGTTTGAAATTCAATGCCGTTCCCGGCATGACGCTTTCCGTGAGCGTCTCCACAGCCTGAATCCCCCCAATCGGCGCGAGGATTTCGCCCAACGTAAGAGATTTGGTGCCGTCGGTGCTCAGCGTCGAGTAGACAGGAACCAGCTTGTGGCGGTTCACCTGCGTCACGCCCCACACGATCATCTGCTCGGCCAGCCCGCCCGGCGTATAGGCTCCCGGCTCAAACGGCATGACAACGCGCAATTGATCCGCAGCCGCGCCCAATGCCATCCAGTCATAACCGCCGGTATTCCAGGATCCGTCTGCCGCGCGTTCCGGTGTATCAACGGTCACAGCTAACCAGAGTCCCTTCTGCTGCAAAGCAGTTCCCAGATCGGTCACGAACTCGGCATAAGCGTCGCGGTTTTCCGATTGTACCATCCGGTAATCGAGCACCAATCCCGCGTACCCTCCGTTCTGCACGATGCCAAGCAAGGTTTGCACATGAGTGGCGCGATCCGTTTCGTTGTTAAGCATATCGCTGACCAACAGCCAGTTGGGATCGTGGCCCGGTGCCCAGTTACGCACGGTCGGAACGAGCGGCACCGCCCCACCCTGCGCCGCCGGTAACTGCGTTACATCGCCGGTCACGCCGCCCATCGTCCCCACGAGGATGCCGGGCACATCGACCTCGGTCAGCGCGGTCTCCGGTGCCGGCGTCAGTGACGCCGGCAGAGGATAGGACTCCACCTCGGCTGCAATCTTCTGCGCCGTCATTTCCGTTTGCATCACCATTACCGATTTAGGCAGCGTTTCCACGTTAGCTTGCAATACGACAGCATCGCGGTCAAGCTGCGTGGGTAACCATTGCCAGGCCTCGCCATCCCAAGCATACAGATCGAGTGTCTCCCATGGCTCTGCCTCATTGGGGATATCGATTTCCATCGCCGCGGGGCCGGAAACGTCATTGCCGCGCAGGATGATGGCGTAGTAAGGGCTTTTCGGCGTTAGATCTGACGGGAGCATAGTCAGCGCTGGTGCCAGGTCCTCCGGCAACGTCCCAGCGACAAAGTCCGCGCGCGGCGTGGACTCCAGCTTCACGCGCACCTTGCCCTCCACCGGATCAACCATGCTTATACGCAGCCCATCCGGATGTTCCAATATCCGATTGTCGGCATCCAACGCAGTAAACCCGCTCGCGAACATCCCTGAAAGCTGCGCCGACACCAGCTTGGGCAGCACAAGCGCCAGGATTGCGATCACCACCAGCGCAGCAAGCACGCCAAGTAACCAACGCCGCTCTTTGAAGAACGCGCCAACACTCGTCAACAAGCCGCTGAGCCTCTCGCCCGACGAGGGTTTCGAAGTTTCGAGATCGGCAATGCTGACCACAGACGGCGACTCAGCACCGCCTGCAGGCGTTTCTACATCGATATATGTTTCAGCCTCCGCTGGCACATCGGCCGGCACATCACTCGTCGGTGATGCAACGGATGGCTCAACCAGCTCCGGCGTCAGCGCTGGCTGCGGTTCTGCCAGCGTGCCTTCGGGTTTAAGCTGTGATTCTACAACCTCATTCGGCTGATTCTCGTCACTCATCTAAACCTCCACTCAGAGTCAATACCTGTTTCTGCAAGCGCATAGCAGGATGCCTCAATCATACAGTTACACAAATCAGGACACCCTAAACGCAATAGCGCCATTTTATCACAGGCTCATGGATTGGCAAGACTCCGCTTTCTACCACACAAAATTGTACTCGCTTATTTCGAGATCGGCACCATCGAAAACTACCGTCCTGAATGGGCGACGACATCCGACGATCTTAAGCTCGGCCCCGTCGAGGGTTGGCCCGAGCAACAGTACGTGCGTTACTGGGATCCGCGCTGGTGGCCCGTCGTGCAAGGCCGTCTCAACCAGGCATTCGCCGCCAGTTTCGACAGCGCATACCTGGATATAATCGTGGCCTACGAGGAGATTGCCACTCGCGATGCCGGTATGGATATGGAGGCACGCGCACGCGCGATGGTCGATCTCATCTCCGCGGTTTCAGCGTATGCCAAATGCCACGATCCGGCATTCAAGATCGTTCCGCAAAACGCCCTCGAACTGTACGCCTGGCCCGGCTACCTCGATGCGATTGATGGACAGGGAATGGAAGAACTCTACTTCCGCGCCACCGACGGCCCCTGTACTGCCGATTGGTGTGCCGAGAACCGCTAGGCGGCGCTGGCAATCAAAGCCGCCGGGAAGCTCGTCTTGACCGTCGATTATGCCACGCAGCCCGATAACGTCCGCGCCGCATACACTCGTTCCCGCGCCGATGGTTTCGTGCCCTTCGTCACCACCCTCGAACTGGACACGCTGCCCTAATATCGCAAGATGCAAGTTCCTTCCCAGATAATATTGCTCAGAGGGGATCGCCAGATCCCCGACTATGCACCAGTCGCGGGGATCTGGCGATCCCCTTAAAGCTGTAAACTAGGGAGAGATTTATGCCGCGCTGTACTGATGCCCCATAGCCGCACGCCTTCCTAGAAGCCAGGTGCTCCCAGGAAGGTGGCAATTACCTATATTGCTTGCCGGTTTACGGTATTGACAAACCGTAACTTGATAACGTTACTCCCTATTTAACCTACTCTGGTGGCCACTTTGTAGCCAACAGCGCTTGAACCTCGAAGTAACGGTATTGATGCAATTGGTACAGCATCTCCGTATACTGCTGAACGGCCTCGACGCTGGGGAATTCTTCAACACCACAGAGCGCCCACTCTTCTGTGAACCAAGCGGGCGTACATTGAATTAAGGTCTTACCTGCCACTTTGTGGAATGCTTCTTGCACCTGGGCTACAAACTTGTGTTGCTCCTCCTCCGATAATTGGTACCATGCTTCTTTAAGAGTTTTGACTTCCAAAACCTATATACCGGATCAGCCATTTCATACCTCCTTGGGAAGCCTGATTTTTCATCTTGAATGTACTCTGCAAACACTCTGCGTTGACTCAGTCTCCAGACCACACCCTGATCTGTTTTTGATGCTGGCCCGGTCAAGGGCCGGGCCAGCATCAACCAGGTTTACCAACTCCGCAAGACCAAAGGTAAGTAAACGTACTGCATCCCTTCACTGATGACGGTCGTGACATCTGTGGCCATATCGAAGGCAAGTATATCGCTTTGCGCGGTAGCGGTGATGACGGTAGTATCCACCGTGCCACTGACGACGCCGGTGGGCACGGTAACGCTCACGTTGACAGTGGCCGTCATCATCGAGCCCATCTGTACAGGCAAGATGCTGGGTTGACCCTGGAAGTCGGTCGAAACCATGACGTTCCACCCTTGCAACGAAGTTGCTTCTAAAGTAATGGTGTCCGTGGTTGTGCCGGTATTGGTAAGAATGTGTGTGTAGTGAACAACGGTATCGGCTTGTGCCTCCTGGGCATAGCCTGGCGACAAATCAACACCTGCCTCGGCAGCTTCACCCACGAACTGTATCTCTATACCGCCTACCAGTGTGCCGCTGATGTAGCTCTCCACATCGATGGTCGGCACGCTTCCTGCCGCCTGCTGGATCGCGTCGATAGCGTACGCATCAAACAAGGCACGGGTCAGCGGCGGGCATGGAATCAGCACTTCGACGGTGATCACCCCCTCACTCCACGGGTTGAGTTCTAGTGTTGGGCTGGGCGTGACCGTGATCTGCCACTCCGCCGGGACATTGAACGTGATCATCCCCACATACACCGTTACGGAAGCGGATGTGCCGTTGTAAACCGTAAAAGTGAAGACGCGGGTCTGCCCACACGGTGGGCGTTCAGCGACATCGACGTTGCGCTGGCTGCGTTGCGGCTCGTACACCCCGGAAGGATCGGTCAGCCAGACTTGGACGCACTGGTGTCCGGCTTGTGCCGGCGTCCAAGTCACCGAAGCCGTTTGCGTCATCTCCGGGGCAAGCGTCACCGAGCGGGTGTAGGGCACCATACCCGTCGTTGTGAAGGGGATGCCCATCCCGAAGTCTGCCCAACCGAATTCCAGATTGATTGTCTGCGTCACGTCGCTGGCATTTTGGATCACGGTGCTGACGAGTGAATCCACATCCACTTGCGGTGGATAGGGTTCGACCATGATCTCGGATTCGGCATAACTTTTTTCGTGTGGTTTGTGGATGGGCACCGGCGGGCGGTCGAGTTTGCGGAAACCACCGATAAGTTCGCCCTCCACGAAGGCTTCCACGTCCACGATGGGTTCTCCAGTTCCTAGTTCGATACCCACGGGCGGCGTCACGACCAGCGTGACCTCGACCGGCTGGTCCGATACCACGTTCGGCAGTGCGTCCTGCGAGAGCGCGACGCCCCACCCGTCTCGATGGACGCGCAAGCCCAGGTTCACTGTTACCGGTCCCGTGTACGGCCCTGCGCCAACCAGGAACGTCCTCGCATGGGGTTCACCCGGTCGTAACGGTTCGCCGACGTCGATGTTGCGCTGGCTCCAGATCGGCTCATGGCCCTCCATCTCCAACGTCACCCGCACGCAGAAATGGCCACCGAAGTCCGGCGGTGTCCAGATGACGTGTCCCGTCGCCGCGCCAAACTTTGGCACGAAGATGTGAATCGGATTGGGCGCGATGTTCGCTGTGCCGAACGGCAGCCCGATGCCGAAGTTCGCGATGCTGAACGTCACGGTCACGATGCGGTCTTGATCGGTGGGATTGAACACCTCGACGCTGAGCTTCGTCGGCTGGCCAGGGATCGCCGGGTACGGATCGACACCGATCTCCGACTCCGCGTAGACCGGGTCTCTCGGACGGTGGACAGGGACGGGCGGTCGGAAGATTTTGCGGAAGCCGCCGATCAACTCACCATCAACGAAAGCCTCCACGTCCACGATGGGATCGCCATCCGCCGGCAAGTCAGCGGGCGGTGTCACGGTCAACGTGACGACCCGCGTCTGCCCAGGTTGCACGTCCAGCAAGACATCTTGA
>JAFGSL010000360.1 GCA_016934645.1 Anaerolineae bacterium | reverse complement strand
CACGCCGTGAGCGAAGCCGAACGGCACGCCGGGCGCTGGAGCCAGCGTCACGTGGACGACGGCGCGCAGTGTGAGCGCCGTCACGGTCAGCCCGGCTTCCTCGGCAACTTCGCGCACGGCGGCTTGATGCGGCGTCTCCCCCGGCTCGATGTGCCCGCCCAGGCCATTGTACTTTCCAGCCCAGAGCTTCTTGTCGGGCGCACCGCGCAACAGCAGCACCTCGTCGCCGCGCGTCAAAAACACCAATACGCGCGGGATGACGGTGTAGCCCACGCCGGCGTTCAGTTGATCCTCAGGGTGCATAAACGGTGTCCCCATAGGTCAACGTCAGCGCGTGGACGGCTTCGAATGTGAGCCAGCGACTGGGATGCTGAAGGCGTTCCTCGGATAACGCAGGGGCCGGTCGCGCTTTGTTCCAGCGGCCATCCTCGTTCTTGAGGGAGAGCAGCAGATAGAGCCACCCCTGAAAACGGGGATGCGTGCGGAAGTCCGTCTGCGCTACCACACGGCACAGTTCGACGATGTCGGAGCGATAATAGCGCGGGAACGTGGGTTGGAGCCAATCCGCATCGCGCCCGCTGAAGTCGAAGGGGTGATTGACGAGGGATTCGCCTAGCACTGCGATCGCGGTCTCTTCGTCCGCGCTGCGTTGGTCGGCAGGTATGACCACGAGTGCAGCCAACGCTTTGACCAATCCATGCGTGCAAGCCCCACTGGCAATTGGACAATCCAACTGTTCCGGGCGCAGGAGAACTGTATGAAGCAACGCTGCCAATGTCGAACGTGTGCGCAGATCGTTCTCGTAGCCGAAGCGCCACATGATCTGCAACGCCATGCCGGTATAGCAGAGCCACGGCACGTTGTCGTCGCCGATGGTGGCGCGGGCGGTGGCAAAACGCCCGTCCTCGCCACGCCCCTGGTCGAGCAGGTTCTCGCACGCCGGTTCGACTTCGGGGAAGCGCGACACCCCCATCTGCGTGAACAGGTACAGCGTGCCGAAATTACCCAGTGCGCCGCCGAAATACGGATCATGCTCGCGGCCCCAAAAGTTGACGTGATCCCAGTGTTCGCGCAAGATGGCAACCGGCGACCAGGCCAGCAGCCGGGCGTTCTCCTCGTGCAGGGTCGTCTCGGCTCTCTTGAACAAGTGGCGCAACGTCAACAGACGAGCAGAAGGGTTCGCGGGATCCAGCAACCAGGGGACCGGATCCCGTTTGACCAAATCCAACCAGCGCGTAGCGGGGGACCGTGTAGACGACATAGTGTGCAGCGTTGGGCTAGAGCTTGTAGCCGATCATCCGCAAGAAACCCTTGCGCCAGGCGATGTCCTCTTCTCCCTCGATACCCTGCGTCAGCATCCCGTCGATGACGCCCAGAATGCCGCGCCCCTGTTCGGTCTCGGCGACGATGACCTGGGTGGGATTGGCCGTCGCGCAGAAGATGCGCGCCACTTCGGGGACCATTTTGACGGTGTTGAGCACGTTGACAGGGTAGAAGCCCTCGCCCAGGAAAATGATGAAGCTGTGCCCGGCACTGAGCGCCAGCGCGTTGGCGCGCGCTAGTTCGAGCATAGCGTCGTCGGTGCCGGACCAGCGCACCAGCGATTTGCCCGATGCCTCGCAGAAAGCAATGCCGAACTTGATGCCGGGTACAGTTGTGACCAGCGCCTCGTGCAGGTCTTCTACCGTTTTGATGAAGTGGGATTGCCCCAAGATGAAGTTGATCGGTTCCGGCTTCTCGATGGGAACGACGGTCAGTTTTAAGTCCATAAAACACCTCCCTGAAAATGGCAAATGGCGAATGGCAAATAGCAGTCGAAAATCCGTTGCGATCCGGTCAATCCGTTGAGGAAGGCTGATCACTGACGGACAGGCCGGCGGCTTCTGCTGTGCGGCGCAGGTCGTCCAGTGTGGCTTGTGCGGCGGCGTGCGCTTCGGCAGCGGTTGACGCCACCGCCACGGCGATCACTTGCAGGCCTTCGGCGCTGGCTGCGGGAAACGGTTTCGCCAGGGATTTGAGATAGACTTCGGGATGCCGGTGGGCAACGTCGCGTAAAGGGATGGCGAGGTCGGCTTCGTCATCGCAGTGGACGAGCAGTGTATGCTCGGCCCATACCCCCGGATCGAAACGGCGCAGCAATTCCGGCGCGACCGAGGCAGCGAAGATCGCTTCCAATTCCGCCGGGACGCCGGGCAGGACGTAGATCACCGTCCCCTGATGCTCCAATCTGACGCCGGGCGCGGTCCCCACCGAGTTAGGCAAGGGTTGGGCGCCGAGGGGCAACGTCGCCATCTTCTGCCGGGCGAACGCCGGCCCTCGTTGTGTGAGGTAGTGTTGCGCCAACAAACGATCGTAGTGGTTCTCAACGAGGTCCGCCGCTGCACTGTTGAGGGCAAGCGGTACGTGCAGGGCTTCTGCCAACGCGGACAACGTCAAATCATCTTCGGTGGGGCCGAGGCCGCCGCTGCACAATAACACATCCGGTTGTTGGGCAAGGAGAAACAGAAACACATGTGCAATTTTGGTGGGGATGTCGCGGACCATTGCCGCGTATTCTACGCTGAAGCCCATCCGCGTAAGATGTTGGCTCAACGAGAAGAGGTTGGCATCGCGGATGGCGCCGTTGAGCAGCTCATTGCCAATCGCCAACAAGCTCGCTGTGGGCATGGGGCACTCCTGGAGAATTAAGAGTAGGCCAGGCGCGCCTAGCTCTCTATCCCTAGCACACGTTTCACACTGTCTCGAAGTTCACGAGTACTGAACGGTTTGACGATGTACACCTGAACTTTGGCGACGTGCTCACCAAGCACTTTATCGATGGGCGCACCGCGTGCGGTGACCACAATGACCGGAATATCGCGCATATCCGGTTCCTGTTTCATGGCCTGGTAGACTTCCCAACCGCCGATATCGGGTAACATAAGGTCAAGCAGGACGAGCGCCGGTTGGACCTGGCGAATTGTCGCTAACGCAGTATGTCCTTCGCGGACGCCAATAATCTCGAAATTATCACGGCTTAAGATGACATCCACGAGATCAATCATGTCCTGATCATCTTCGATGTAAACAATCTTCGTGCGTTCCGTCATATTGCCTCCCACCTCTCCCACACGCAATTCCTTTTCGGGAAATCAGAGCGCCGGGCTTACAGCAGCCCAGCGCTCCGGGACATCACTGCCAGTCTTGCGAAAGGGTATGCACAGGCAGCCTTTCAGGTATGACGTCAAAGGCGACCGGCTGTTATAGTTTGGTGCCCAACACTTTGTTAACGCTGGCGAGCAGCTCCTGTGGGCCAAAGGGCTTGGTCACGTAATCGTCGACTTTGGCAATATGCAGGCCGAGAACCTTGTCAATGCTTTGCGCTTTGGCCGTGACCACGATGACCGGGATATGACTCAGCTCTTCGTCTGCCTTCATCTGTTGGTAGACCTCCCAACCGTCGATATCGGGCATCATCAGATCGAGCAATACCAACTTTGGCTTGATTTTGCGCACGGCTTCCAACCCTTCACGCCCGCCCACAGCACCGATCAACTCGAAATTCCGTCGCCCCAAAATCAGGCGGATCAATTCGATCATTTCGGGTTCATCTTCAATACAAACGACCTTGAGTTTCTCTTGTGCAGACACGGCAGCTTCAGTCGCCTCTGCGAGGGTGGATTGTGGATTTTGTTCTTCTGTCATAGCTTGCCTCCTCAGTCATACACCTCAAGTTCAGTTTAGCACAACCCTTAGGGATGTCAATAACCGCTCT
>JAFGSL010000359.1 GCA_016934645.1 Anaerolineae bacterium | reverse complement strand
GCGTTACGTGTTCGGATTACTACCCTGGCAAATTTTCTTCCTCTCGGTGCTCATGTTTTTAGATGTTATCGTGATCGGGTTGCTGTTTTTGGTGATGCTGGGCCGTATCGTACTGCCTTTCTGATCCTGCTATCGAAAAAGAACGCGAGGTACCTGGCCTCGCGTTCTGCTTTGGTAGAATGTAGTCGTTGTTACCGCGCCAACAGAAGTTGCACGATGCGTTTTACGCCCAGGACGAGGGGGGTTTTCGGCTGAACCGCGGCTAACGGCAGCCCTTTGGCTACCACGGTGACTTGCGCCGGATCATAAGCGATATTGACCGCCAATGGAACGCGCAACGCTTTTTGGACGGCTTCGGCGGGGGGATGCGGCCCCGGTGTAGCGGCGTTGCGGATGACCAGGAGGTGATCTTTCCACTCCTGGAGAGCCTGTAAGGTGGCGCGTGTCACTTGAATCGCCGGTGCGTCGTCGCCACTGACGAGGAGGATGCGGTGCGCATAGGCGAGTACGGTCTGCGCTGCCGGATCGAGCAGCGGCGGCATATCGACGACGACAAAACGCGCCGTTGTCGTGAGTTGTGTGAGGATAGCCGTCACCGCATCCGCGTTTGGCCAACCATGTTGTCCCGAAAGCGGCGGCGCGAGAAGCACCCGCAAACCGGTGGAGTGGGTTTGCAACAGCGAAATAACCGGTGTAGTGTGGTTTTCCAGGTAATGTCCCCAGTGTTTCTCCGGACGCATACCCAGGAAGAACGCACATTGTCCGGCGGTCGGGGTCAGGTCTAGCAGCACAGTGGGCGCGATTTGCTGAAGCACGTTCGCCAGATTGATGGCAAGCGTGGTGACGCCGACGCCCCCTTTCACGCTCAAGACCGGCAATGTCATAGCGCCAGTTAACTGCGCCTTGGCCTTATCTCGATTCAGAAGCTCGTCGATACGTTTGAGCAACTCATCGACGTTAGCGGGCTTGGTCATGTGATCGTCCGCACCGGCAGCCAGGGCTGCCTCACGATCCACGATCTGACCGCGTGCTGTGAGGATGATAATGCCTATCCGTTCGGTGCGAGGATCGGCGCGAAGTTGTCTGACCACGTCGTAGCCGCTCATACCTGGCATCATCACATCGACGAGCGCGATATCAGGCGGTTCGTTGAAAGCGATCTCCAATCCCTCTTGTCCACTGGTACAGGCGGTGACTTCGTGCTTTCCCTGTCTTTCCAGGATCATCTTGAGCATACTGAGCATATCGTAATTATCATCAATGACCAGGACTCGGGCCATCATGTGCCTCCTCGTAACTAGTCGGCGGTTTCGCCGAAGAAACTGATGTGTGCGCGATTGATCAACGCCACACCACCCTGGTAGCTGACATCGGGATTGAAGGTGGAGCGCGCGGTTGCATCTAGCAGGCTGATGAAAATCCCGGCATCTGAGCTGAGATAAAGCCGAGGGTTGAAATTCCTGTTGATCAGATATAAGTACCCCGTAATCTCAAAAAATGGGACGGTGAGGCAGATCAACAATTTGTATGTTCCCATGCCATACGATTGATCACGTCGCAGCCCGTCTTTCTTGTCGAGCGTCAGCACGAAATCCAGATTGGATTTGTCGAAGAGGGTGACTGTGTAGTAGGCGCTGATTTTGGCGGGATCCATAATGGGCGAGAGGTAAGCCTCCTCCAATTGCAGGTAATTAGTCGTCGGGTCATAGATCTCGTCGGCTAGGGGGCGCTTGGTGACGACGTAAGTTCCCGACACACGATACCCTTGTGCGAAAAACTCAGCAATCACTTTGGTGGTCCTCTGCATAGTTCTCTCCCTTCGTTGCAGTCCAGTTATGGCTTACGGCGTGGCGATGTTCCAGGTGAATGTGCGGCGTCTCCCGGTTAGCCCGATGACCTTGTAGGTGGGATCGCTCCCGCTGGTCACCTGACGCACGACGCTAACACGCCACGCGCAGACGCGATCCTCGTTGTCGGCTGATGGAAAGAGGTTGCTTGGAACCCGCCATGCGGTTGAACGTTGGTAGATATTGATGGTGGATTTTCCATCTGCCGTCGGAACAATAAACTCGAGTTTGTAAAACTCCTTTTCTGTGAGGATACCGATAGACGCCCACTGCAAGATGATGTTGGCATCCGGCTCGGTGAACTCGGCGTTGTCCGCTGGATAGAGCATCTCTGGGGCGGCGTAGGACAGTACGGGGGTGGGCATACCACCGGTGATGGTCTCGACATCGGGTTCTGGCGTCGGTGTGTACTGGGGAATGACGAGCACCTGATCAGGCCGGATGGTCACCGTCTCCTCAGGGAGGTCGCTCGCCAGCAAGATGTCGAGGACGCGCACGCCGTATTGTTGCGCGATGGTCGAGAGCGTTTCGCCGGAGCGCACGGTGTGCAGGAGATAGGGCGCGGGTGTCAGGGTCGGCTCACCGGGATCGAGGGTGGGCGTGGGGCCGGGCGTGGGCGTGGGCAGTGGGATGCGCAGACTTTCCCCCACGCCGATATTGTCGGAATCCAGGTTATTGAAAGCTTTCAGCTCCTCAACGGTGATGTTGAATTGCAGCGCAATGCCGCCGAGCGTGTCCCCCGGTTGCACAGTGTACGTCTGCGGCGGTAACGGCGTCGGTGTGG
>JAFGSL010000046.1 GCA_016934645.1 Anaerolineae bacterium | reverse complement strand
TTGGGAGGCGCTGAAATATCTCGAAGAACACGGCTACGCGCCGCCGCCGGCTTACCTGCGAGACCAGAAGACCCTGCTCAGAGACGAGCGGGACAACATCCCGGCCTACAAATATCCACACGACTATCCTGACGGATGGGTGGCGCAACGCTATCTGCCGGAAGGTATACCAGGCGGCTGGTACAGACCGAAGGGGTACGGGTACGAACAACGTATCGTGGAATTCTTGAGCAAGCGAAAACCGAACAAATAAGGCACCACAGTGGAGTACGTATGAAAGATCCGATTACTGCGCGCGCAGCGCACCTTTTGGCACAGGCTTCACATATCCTGGTCCCATTGGAAGACCTCTACAACGCGCTGGAGGACGAGGGGCTGATGGCCTGGGTCGATCCGGAGATGTTCGAATATCTCGTGGCGACCGATGAGACATTTTACATCATCGAAGGGCTAGAAGCATTGGAGATGCTCACACCCTTGCTGCGAGCCGAGTTGCAGATGCAGGGCTTTTGGAGCGGGCCGTTGGTGATGTTGCGCCTGTGGGTGGCCTTCCCCTCACTGATCCTGGAAGACTTGCTGACGCACCTTCAGGAAATGAGCAGCGCCCTAGAGTCGGCGTGGCAGAAACGCACGCCCGATGATCCCTTTTCGGAAGCGGAATTGCTCAATATGCTGTTGATGAGCGATATGTTAGCGCGCGAGATCAGCGGCGCGCTGCACGTGTATGCAGAATCCGAAGAAACAGATGTTCAAGACCTGCGTGCCGGTAACCATGCGGCGAACCGGCAAGACACCGTCTGATAAAATCCGCTCCGGATGCGAGCGCGGTATGCGTGCAACACACGTGATCGTAGTCGCGCGGCTCGCGCTCGCGCTGCTGCTGCTTTGCGCGTGCTCAGGGGCACGTGGCAACGCCCTCAAACGGATTCAGTCCACGGGGACCTTGCGCGTGGCGCTGGACCCTGCGTTCCCCCCCTTCGAGTTTGTCGATGCTGCGGGTCAGGTGGCCGGATTGGACGCGGACCTGGCGCGGGCCATCGCGGTTCGACTCGGCGTGGAGGTGCACTTCGTCACCACCGGCTATGACGCGCTCTACGATGCTCTCACCGTGGGCCGCGCCGACGTCATCATCTCCGCACTGTACCCCGATCCCAGCCGTATGCAGACGTTCACCTTCAGTCCAAGCTACTTCAACGCGGGCGAGGTGCTGATCATCCGGGAAGATTCGTCTATCGCCGGTGTGTCCGATCTGGCAGGCAAACAGGTCGCCCTGGTCTTCGGCACAGAGGCGCACATGGTCGCACTACGGTGGGAAAAGACGATGCGCACGCCCCCCATCCTGCTGACCGGCGACGCGCCCGAGACCATCACCTCTGTGCTTGCGGCCGGCATTGCAGACGCCGTCATCCTCGACAACGTGACGGCGCAGATGGCATCGGCTAACACGCCGGGCTTGCGGGTGCTGCCCACCCCCATCACCGACGAGCCCTACACCATCGCCGCGCGCAAGGAAGATGCCAAACTGGTCGAAGCTATCAGCGCCATCCTCGAGGAAATGCAGGCCAATGGTGAGTTAGAGGCATTGATCCGGCGGTGGATGCGGTGACAGTCATCAGCGCTCAGCTCTCAGCCGTCAGCTTTAACGGCAGCGCCGATGCAAGCGCCCTGACAATACCGCGCCTTATCGTCTCAGTAACGTGAGGGGGTTTTGAGTGTCTTTGCTAAGTGCTGATAGCTGATGGCTAACTGCTGATTATCTCCTCCATTGACAATCACCCTGGCCCGTGTACAATGCCTTCTGGTTGGTAAGCAGGGGTACACCGTGGCGCAGTCGGAGACCGGTCACAGTAGTATCCCAATCCATTGCATCCGTTAAATCCGTTGACTTTGAAGGAGAGGCATGGCCGAAGTATACGTTTCCGATCATCCACTGGTAAAGCACAAATTGACCCATCTGCGCAACAAAGATACCGACCCCAAGAAGTTCCGCGAGTTGATCCGCGAAATCACGCTGCTGCTGGTTTACGAGGCCACCAAGGACCTGGAAATCGCCCCCATCGAAGTCGAGACACCGCTGGTCACCACCACAGGTTACAAGCTTAAAGAACCCATCGGCCTGATCCCCATTCTGCGCTCCGGCCTGGGGATGGTGGAGGGCATCTGGGAGATGATCCCGGCGGCGGAGGTGTGGCACATTGGTCTCTTCCGCGATGAGCAAACGCTGCGGCCCGTGGCCTACTACAACCGGCTGCCGGTTCACCCAACGGTTTCCGTGTGCCTGATTCTGGACCCCATGCTGGCGACCGGCGGGTCGGCAGTGAAAACGGTGGAGATTTTGAAGGCATGGGGCGCGCACCGTATCAAGTTTATGGGACTGATTGCCGCCCCGGAAGGGATTGAGATGCTTGCCTCGCAGCACCCGGACGTGGATATTTATGTCGCGGCAGTGGATGAGCGCTTGAACGAGCACGGCTACATCGTGCCGGGATTAGGGGACGCCGGAGACCGGCAGTTTGGCACCGGTTAAGGAACTGTCGTGAATTATGCGGGTCAGTACGCACTGATTGTGCTGGTAGGCTTTGGCCTCGCACTGCTTGCCACGCCGTTGGGCAGCCGGCTCGGTCGACGCTGGCGTATCATCGCGCTTCCAGACGGAAGACGCCGGCATGGCGGTGCGGTGTCCAAGCTCGGCGGCCTGGGGATCGCGGCGGGGTTCTTCGGCGCGCTGCTCTTTTCGCAGGTCAATGCCATCCCCACCGCCGATCCCAACGAAACTCGCCGCCTCTGGGGATTGATCATCGGTGCGGTGGTGATGTTCATCGTGGGCGTACTCGACGACCGCTACGATCTGCCGCCCTGGGCGCAATACGGCGGCTATGCACTGGCCGCCGGGATCGCCGTCGGCACACTCATCATCCTGGAACGCTTCAACAACCCGTTGACCAACGAGCTGGTTGTGCTGCCCGCATTGCTGTACATCCCCCTAACGCTGTTTTGGATGACCGGGATGATCGTCACCGTGAACTGGCTGGATGGGCTGGATGGACTCGTGGCGGGCGTCGCCGTGATTCTGGCGGCGGTGCTAAGTATCCACATGTTTCGTTCTGAACAGTATAGCGTGATTCCGCAGGCGTTAGCGTTGTTGGGCGCATCCCTAGGTTTTTTGGTCTATAACGTCGCTCCGGCGCGCGTTTTTATGGGCAGCAACAGCGCGTTTATGGTGGGCTATCTACTCGGCGCGCTCGGTCTGGTCGCCGGGGGGCGCATCGCCACCGTACTGCTGGTGATGGGCATTCCTATCGTCGATGTGGCCTGGACAATCCTGGATCGCTGGCGAC
>JAFGSL010000358.1 GCA_016934645.1 Anaerolineae bacterium | reverse complement strand
TGGATATGATCGACCGTCATTTAACCAACCAAGAAGCCTTCGTTTTCCGCTGGCTTCCCTATTTCTGAAAAAGTGTCAGGTAGCTAGTACTTCGGAGTTTTTTATGAGGCAATTGGAAAGAAATCACTGATGAAAAAGCACGTCTATGTTTTAGGTGGTGGAGCGTTACTCGTGTTGCTCATCCTTGTTGGCGTGTACGTTGATCAGAACAATATTCCGCTACCTGGTCTGTGGATGCCCAAGACTATCGACCTTACCACGCAGGATGGACTCAGCCTCAAAGCTACCTTTTATCCAGCCAAAGGAGCCGCGCCAGTTGCACCTGCGTTGTTGTTGCTACACGCGGCCTACAGCGACCGGAGCGCCTGGCACAGTTTCGCGCAGGCAGCCCAGGATGCAGGTTATGCGGTTCTAGCGCTTGACTCGCGGGGACACGGCGAGAGCACGGGGGAAAAGGTTTTTGACCCTGCTATGGATATGGATGTAGACGTGGCATTGGCATGGCTGATCGCGCGTTCGGATGTGGTTCAGGGCCGTGTGGGGGTTGCTGGGGCCAGCGTTGGTGCTAACCTGGCTCTGCGCGCCGGAGTAAGACACCCAGAGATCAAGTCCGTGGCGCTGCTCTCACCTGGGATGCAACTGTGGGATATCGATATCCAGGAAGCCATTATAGATTATGGGCAACGGCCTGTACTCATCGTTGTTGCCGAGGAAGATGCTTATCCTGCCGGATCGTGCCAACAGCTTGACGCAATGGCGCTGGGTGAACATCGCCTGCACGTTTACACTGGTGTGGCGCACGGCACGGACATGTTTCAGGCACACGATGATTTGACGTCGATGCTCCTTGAGTGGTTTGACGCGACACTCCAATAAAGCAATGGTGAAGTAAACGGCAAAGCAGTTACCTGGGCCGCCCGAAATCCGCGATCACGTAGTAGTAGCCCTTCCATGGACTCTCCGCAACGCCGATACCGACCTCGGTAAACCAAGTATGCAGCACGGTGCGGCGATGGGGATCATTGGGTGGGGTTTCGTCCATCCAGATGTCGATGACGCCTTGGGGTGAAGGACGTACTGCCCAACATTCGGCGTAGCTGGCGGGCGAGTAGCCTACGCGCAGGATGCGTGTTTTGATGTCCGAGCCGTCGGAGCCGGTGTGACTGCACGATCCGCGCTGCGAGCAATCCTGCGCGTGCAACTGCGCGGCTTGGGCCAATGTGTCGTTGTAGGCATAAGGCGGCAGACCATATGCGGCACGCGTTTCGTTCATAATGCGCCACACCTCGCCGGGCCACGCGGCGAGGTCGGCGGGCAGTGGGGCGGTGATTGCTGCCACAACAACCGTCGCCGTGCCAACTATTGGCGTTGTGGTAGGACTGGATGACGTCAACGTCGGTGTGGGCAATTTGAAAGGAGTGCTCGTCGGTGTAGGGGCTTGCACGAGCACCTCGGCAGGCGCTTTCAACGGCAGGATGAGTGCTTGTCCCACTGAGAGGAAGTCCGCTGAATCCAGACCGTTTGCGGCAACGAGTTCTGCTGTTGTCAACCCGTACTGCGCTGCGATGCCGCTCAGTGTGTCCCCGCCAGCGACCTCGTAGATCACCCAGTAGGTCGATGCGCTTTCCCAGGCATTGGGTGGCGGGATTTCCAGGACTTGGCCGGCTTTGACCATTGTCGAAGCGCCGAGGTTGTTCTGCAACTGGATGGCCGCCATCGGTACGCCGTATTGCACTGCCAATCCCCACAGCGTATCTCCCGGTTCGACGGGATGTTGGATAAACGTTTGTGGTTCCGCAGGCGGTGAGGCGGGCGCAGAAGAGGCGTTTTTAGGCACAGCAGGTGTTTCAGTAACAGCGCCCATTGGCATTGCAGATTCTACGACGAGTGCCGGCGTTCCGGGCGGCTGCAGTGTGGCGGGGAGCGTGCCCTCTATCTCTGTCATGGAGCCAGCGCATGCATTCAATACCAGCAGCAAGGCCAACAAAACACTGCGCCGACAGGTCACACGATATATGGTTACCTGAGTTTCCATCATCTACCTCGATCTCAACTATACCGCGTCTGTGGAAGCAGGCAAGCGTATGGGAAGGGAAATCGCTCGGGCCGATCTTCAGACCGTTCCCGTCCAGGCCAGGGGCTGTATGGCGCGGTCGGAGATCTGCCACAGCTGCGCGTTGGATCACAATCCAACGCGAGCATTTGCAGGGCAATAGCAAAAAGCCCCAGGCATCATGCCTGGGGCTTGCGGCGACACGGAAACAACGCTTTACAGGTTCGTGAAAGCGTCCATGCCGGCGTAGGCGGCTTGCTCGTCCAACAGTTCCTCAATGCGCAGGAGTTGGTTGTATTTGGCGACGCGGTCAGAGCGGCAGGGGGCACCGGTCTTGATCTGCCCGGTATTGAGCGCCACGGCCAGGTCGGCAATGGTGGAATCCTCGGTCTCACCGGAGCGGTGGGAGGTGACGGCGGTCCAGCCGTGCTTGTGGGCCATTTCGATGGCGGCGATGGTCTCGGTAAGCGAGCCAATCTGGTTGAGCTTGATCAGCACGGAGTTGGCGGCCTTCTCCTTGATCGCGCGGGCGATACGCTCGGTGTTGGTCACGAGCAGGTCGTCACCGACGATCTGGAGCTTGTGCCCCAGGCGCTCGGTCATCATCTTGAAACCTTCCCAATCGTCCTCAGCCAAGCCGTCCTCAATGCTGATGATGGGGTATTTCTCCACCCATTTGGCGTAGAAATCGACCATTTCCTCGCTGCTGAGGACGCGGCCTTCCTTCTTGAGATTGTACTTGCCGTCTTCGTAGATTTCGGACGCGGCAGGGTCCATCGCAATCCAGATGTCCTTGCCTGGTTCGTATCCGGCCTTTTGAATCGCCTCGAGGATGACTTCGATGGCTTCCTCGTTGGTCTTGAGGCTTGGTGCGAAACCACCCTCGTCGCCGATGCCCACGCCGTACCCTTTCTTCTTGAGCACTGACTTGAGCGCGTGGTAGGTCTCCGCGCCCCAGCGCAGCGCCTCGCTGAAGGATGGTGCGCCCACGGGCATAGCCATGAATTCCTGTAGATCGGGGCCATCGACGGCGTGCTTGCCCCCGTTGAGAATGTTCATCATCGGGACGGGGAGTACGTGTGCGTAGGTCCCACCGATGTAGCGGAAGAGCGGCATTGCCAGGTAGTTGGCGGCAGCTTTTGCTACGGCCAGCGAAACACCCAGGATGGCGTTCGCGCCCAATTTGGACTTGTTGGGGGTGCCGTCCAACTCCAACATCATTTCATCGATACCTTTTTGATCGGTGACGTCCCAACCAAGCACTTCCTCGGCAATCACCTCGTTAACATTATCGACGGCGTTCAGCACGCCTTTGCCGAGATAGCGATCCTTGTCACCGTCGCGCAGTTCCAGAGCTTCGTGAACCCCTGTGGATGCCCCTGAGGGCACGGCAGCACGTCCGAAGCTACCGTCCTCAACATAAACATCGACCTCAACGGTCGGATTGCCCCGCGAGTCCAGAATCTCGCGTGCAATAATCCCTTCAATGATTGACATACTAAACCTCCTCAGTTTTTATACGTAAATTGTTGTCAGATATTCCTAACCCGAGCGGGCCGGAACCAAAAGAGCCTTTGACCCCCGCTTCTCGTTCACTGTGCAAGAGTCCGTGTAGTTAGGCGTTATCTACTGCAGGCCATGATACACGAAAGGACCAGGAGAGCAAGAGACAGATTATCAATCTGAGAATTCGCTATCGACGTACCGGAAACGCTTGCGGGCACATTTTTAGATAGAGATATACGCGAAGAGTGGGGAGCACATTGCTCCCCACTCCCTACACCGATGTCGCCACGGCATCAGAATGAATTCTACGGTCTGGCTTCGAGCGTGACCGCAAGCTCTTGTTGTTTCCCATCGCGGAGGATGGTGAGGGTGATCTCATCGCCGGGTACTGAGTTGCGTACGCACGCCTGAAGTTCCGGCATATTGCTGAGGGTCTCGCCGTTCCAGGCGATGATGACATCACCACCTACAGCAAGTTCTTGTCCGTTGAGCGTAACCAGCTCCTCGCTGCCGCGTAAACCGGCCTCGTCCGCCGGGCTATCCGACTGTACTTGGCCCACCAGCACACCCTGTTGATCGACGGGCAGATCCATCGCCTCGGCAATCTGCGAGTTCATGGACATCGCCATTATTCCCAGCCACGCGGTTTGCGCGGTTGTCGGCTCATCTTGTTGAGGTCTGCTCCCTTGTTCCGGTACGGTCTCTTGTTGGGACGTCTCTGCTATACTCGTGGTTTGAGGACGCTCTCCCAACGTTACGTCGATATCTTGCGTCTTCCCGTCGCGGATCACTGTCAACTGTACTTTTTGGTCTGCTGAAAGGCGCGCTAGATTGGCGACCAGATCGTCGAAGGTGTTGACAGTGTTGCCTTCGATGGCGATGATGACGTCACCACCTGTTGGTAAATCCTGACCGTCCACGGTAATCTGGCTGCCACTACCCTGTAGACCGGCCTTGCCGGCAGGGCCATCTTCCTGCACTGTGATCACCAGCGCGCCACGTTGATTCTCATCCAGGTTCATTGCCTGGGCTACGTCAGGTGTAAGCGTCGTTCCGCTGATGCCTAACCAGGCGTGGGTGTAACTGCCGTCCGCGATCAGAGCTGGCACAACCTTCGAGACAATCGCCGAGGGGATTGCAAACCCAATGCCCACCGAAGCCTCCACTGGGGAGATGATCGCGGACGTGACGCCGATGACTTCGCCATCTTCGTTAAGCAATACGCCACCTGAGTTCCCTGGGTTGATGGGGGCATCCGTCTGGATGATGTCAGGAATGGTATAGCTCGTCCCGGTCGAATTTTCCAGGTCCGCGGGCATTGAGCGCCCTACCGCGCTGACAAAGCCCACCGTCATCGTGTTCTCTAGGCCGAAGGGATTACCAATCGCTACGGAGAGCTGCCCAACATAAACTTGCGTTGAGTCAGCGACCGTTACAGGATAAAGACGGTCGGCAGGCACATCAACTTTGATGACTGCTAGATCGCTATCAGCATCCGTGCCGACGACTTCAGCCGAGGCGATGCTCCCATCGGAGAATTGCACGCTGATTTTGTCTGCGCTTTCGACGACATGGTAATTGGTGACAATGTGGCCTTGTGAATCCCATACAAAACCCGATCCTGCACCTTGCTGGTATTGATCCTCTGGAGTCTGCGGGGTGGTATAGAAAGGTAATTGCTGAGATATCGTTGAGACTTTCTCCGTGACCTGGATACTCACCACCGAGGGATTGACATTTTCATAAATACCGCTCAGTGTAGCTTCTAGATCATCCAGAACCGTACCTTGTGTCAAAACACTAGTTTCAGGAGCGGTTAGAGTCGCTGTATCGGCGCTCGCCTGCTGTGACTGTGCTGCTGCGGGTAACACGGACTGAACTGCCAACTGGCCCACTGCCCCGCAGCTGGGCAGCGTCAGCAAAGATAACACGACCAGAATACCAACAGTATAGACTGACTTTCTCATTCTCATATTCTGTACCTCCTCAGAAATAATTCTTTTCAACGTAACGTTTGGACATTGAAGTATTGGCTTTTGATCCAGCAATCGGGAGTCAGCGCCTTACCCTATTTGGATAAGTACAAACGCTGAACCCCGATGCTGGTGACTCACTGATCCAGGCTGATGGTTGAACATCCGGAAGAGTGGCGTTTGACCTTCAGCTTTTGAATCAGGTTACATGCATAGCATACCCGATTTGCGCGCAGAAATCTTTAAGAGCAGCCATAAATTACTTTAAGGGGAGTTTAAGAGAAGCCGGTAATCTGACACGTGATGCGTGATACGTGAGTGACCACTCACGTATCACGCATCACGTGCATTGACTTGTCGTGTGAGCCGTGTATAGTCGAGGTATGGTTGTCCAAAACAGACTTATGGAGCTATGCGATGCAATCCTGGAAAACGCTTGCGCGGCGAACAATTCTAAACCACAGCAAGTTTCTTGCTGTCGAAGAACACACGGTCGAGTTACCCGATGGACGGATTATTGATCGTTGGCCTTGGATTATCACACCGGATTATATCAATGTGACAGCCGTGACCGAGGAGGACTTGTTTCTATGCTTCCGCCAGACGAAGTATAGTGTGGAGGGGATATCCCTCGCGGTGGTGGGGGGCTACCTGGAATCCGATGAAGACCCGCTAGAGGCAGCCAAGCGGGAACTACTCGAAGAGACTGGCTATGAAGCAGCCGAGTGGCTTGCGTTGGGCCGTTATCCTGTAGATGGCAATCGCGGCGCAGGCGTAGCCTATCCCTTTCTGGCGACGGGGGCTCGCCGTGTGACAGAGATCGATGCCGATGATTTGGAGGAGCAAGAGTTATTATTGCTCTCACGTGCCGAGATGGAGGCCGCGTTGGATGCAGGGGAGTTCAAGTTGTTGCCATGGGCGGTAGCCGTGGCGCTCGCATTGCGGCAGATAAAGTGAAAATCGAAGATACCAGCCGAACAAAAAAAGCGCCGTGATATGTACATATCACGGCGCTACAGGAGGAAATCCTGCGTGCAAAGTGTCCCATTACACCATTAGCACGCTGATGGAAGAAGAATACAATCTAAGGGCTCCTTCGCTGGCCCCAGATAGAGCTTTGCATTGATAGACGCTAAGAATGCACGGAAACGCTCACCAAGTGAAACTTTGGGTTCGCGGGCTATTGCTGCTAGATGATATTCTCGGGCTTCTCGCAGTAGCTCTTGCTCACGAATCTTGTGTAGCTTTAGGGCTTCGTAGTCGTTATGCATTTTATTCTCCTCATACCCAATGATTCGTTCTTGCTCGGATGGTGGCTTAGCTCATATTTATACTATTATTATAGTGTAAATCTAATAAAATAGAAATAGTACTTTAGTACTATTCTTCGTTTTCATCCGTTGCATCCAGGGTATTTTTGTTCTCTTGGTGTAATGCACTTCAGGTCCCTGCTGGCTCAAGAATTTAGACCTAAAGGACAGAGATATAAAAGGGATTCTTGTGGCGGGGCTTTGCCCCGCCACAAGAATCCCCCTCAAAAAAGCCGTTTTAGCGGCAAGATAACACACAAAAGTCTCTTGGTTTGCAAGAATGGATAAGGCTCTGCAGGTGCGGCATATTTGCGTGTTTGAGCATAAGGGGATAAACTATGGGCACAAATAGTCACCATTTCTATGATGGTGTTGTTGGATCGAATTGGTGAAGAGATCTTCATCGTGTCAAGGCCTTGCCTGTCACGGTTCGCTTCTTGTGAGGGCGCCGTGGAGAGTGGGCTATGAATGTGATTGACACCCACACGCTTGTCATTAATCAAACGCTCAGCTATGCCCTGTGTACCGGTGTAATTGCGGTGCTGTGGTATCAGAATCGCCATCGCTTTGCCGGGCTGGGCCTCTGGCTGGCGTGTTTTGTCATGCATACGCTCGGTATGGCTCTTATTGTGCTGCGCGGTGTGGCACCGGATTGGTTGTCTGTCGTTGTTGCTAATACTTTGTTGGTTATGGGTTTGATTTTGCTCTACATCGGCCTGGAACGTTTTGTTGGACAACGCAACCGGCAGTTCCACAACGGCATGCTGCTTCTGGTTTTCATCCTCTTGCATACTTGGTTCACCTATGTGCGCCCCAGTTTGGCAGCGCGCAATATCAATATTTCGGCGGCATTGACGGTGATCTGTCTACAATGCGCCTGGTTGCTATTGCATCGAGTGGGATCAGAGATGCGCACTATGGCACGCTGGACCGGCTTTCTATGCGCTGGCTATTGTGTCTTTGGCATAGTTCGTATCGCCGTGAATATATTCGTTTCGCCAGGCGGCGGTTTTCTGTACGAATCCAGCGTGTTTGATGCACTCTTGGTCCTGGTCTACCAGCTCTTTTTCATTGCTATGACGTTTAGCCTGTTATTGATGCTGAATCGCCGTTTGCTTGTAGATGTCCAGATGCACCAGACTGCGTTGCAAGAGGGTGAAGCGCGCTACCGGCAGTTGGTCGATCTTTCGCCAGACGCACTGGTCGTCTACCGTGACGGCATTGTCGTCTTTGCCAATGCTGCTGCCGGAACCTTATTTGGCGCAGCCGTGCCGGATGAATTGTTCGGTAAGTCGGTCTTCGATTTTGTTCATCCCGACTATCTGAATTTGTCACGACGGCGTATGGTTACGACACTCACCACTGGAGAGGTTTCCCCGCCGATTGAGGAGAAACTATTCCGCCTTGATGCTTCTGTCATCGATGTTGAGGTTACGACTGCTCAGGTTAACTATGAAGGCCAGCCAGCCTTGCAGACGCTGGTGCGCGATATCACTGCACGCAAGCAGGCTGAAGCCGCGTTGCGACAGAGTGAAGCGCGCTGGCAGTTTGCCTTGGAAGGCGCTGGCGATGGCGTCTGGGACTGGAATCTGCAGACCAACCAGATTTATTTCTCCCGGCAATGGAAAACGATGCTCGGGTATGCGCCGCATGAAATCAAGGATGTATTGGACGAGTGGCTTAGCCGTATTCATCCGGAGGACGCAGTAGGCTGCCAACAGGATTTGGATGCTTACTTGAGCGGGGCGGTATCGGTTTATCGCAACGAACACCGCCTCTTGTGCAAGGATGGGACCTACAAGTGGATTCTTGATCAGGGCAAAGTCATTCAGTGGACTGATGAAGGCGAACCCCTGCGGATGATTGGCACGCACCATGATATCGATGAGCGCAAACGTGCGGAAGAAGCTCTACGTGCCAGTGAGGAACAATATCGCTTCATCACCGAAAGTATAAGCGACATCATCTGGACACTCGATGTTGAGATGTTACATTTCACTTATGTTAGCCCGTCGGTGGAACGCCTCCGTGGTTATACCCCCGAAGAGATTATGGCCGCGCCAATGGATGCTTCTTTGTCTTCCGAACATGCGACCTATGTTCACCATATGTTGGATGACCAGTTACCTATCTTTCTCGCCGATGAAGAGGCTAGCCGGACTCAATCTTACATCGAAGAGGTGCAACTACCCTGCAAAGATGGAAGTCTGGTGTGGACAGAAGTACTGGCCAGACTTGTGCGCAATCCCCATACCGGACGTGTCGAGATCCACGGCGTTACGCGTGATATCTCTGAGCGCAAGCGGGCCGAAGAGATTATCCGGCTACGGCTACAATTGTTGGAATTCTCTACCGACCATTCCCTGACCGAACTGATGCAGCGTGCTTTAGATGAAATCGGGAGATTGACGCGCAGCCCAATCGGTTTTTACCATTTCGTTGAGGAAGATCAGAAAACCCTCTCGCTTCAGGCGTGGTCTACTCGCACCCTGGAGGAATTTTGCAAGGCCGAGGGCTCGGGCATGCATTATGACATAGATCAAGCCGGGGTATGGGTTGATTGTGTCTACCAACGCAAACCCGTTATCCACAATGACTATCTGGCGCTGCCGCACCGCAAGGGTATGCCGCCAGGTCACGCCGAAATCAAGCGAGAGCTGGTCGTGCCTACTATGGCTGATGGACGCATCGTGGCGATTCTCGGTGTGGGCAACAAACCGGCGGATTACGACGAGCAGGACGTGGCGTTGGTCGCTTATGTGTCCGATGTCATCTGGAACATTACCGAACGCAAACGGGCCGAGGAAACACTCCAGCAGAGCAAGACCCTGCTGGAACAGACAGTCCAGGCATTGGAGGACCGCGAGCGCTTCCTGGCAACGTTGAATGACGTCACATATGTCGCTCTGGGAACGCCGGATCTGCGCACGATGTTGCAAGTACTCGCCGACCGGCTTGGCCAACTGTTCAACGCCGATGGTTGCTACATTACCCTGTGGGATGAAGTGACCCAGTCCGTCAAGCCGGCTGCTGCTTACGGTCCCTTACGCGATACCTATCCCAGAGAGGGTTCAGTCGTGAAGAATTCAGCTAACCCGCATGAGTTGACGATGACTGAATCGGTGCTGTTTGCCGAGCACGCCCTTGTCGCGGAGGATGTGCTTAACACCCCCTATCTCAGCCCACGTATCGCGGCCAGGTGTCAAGCACATTCGATGATTGGGCTGCCACTCATCGCTGGCTCGCGCAAGTTGGGTGCTGCCCTGATTGCATACGAAACACCACATCACTTTACAGCAGATGAGGTCGCGCGGGCGGAACAGACAGCCCAACAGATTTCCCTGGCGGTGGCGAAATCCTTGCTGCTGCGCGAGTCGCAGTCGCTCTGGCGCGAAGCAGAAACGTTGCGCGAGGCGGCGTTGACGCTGACAAGCGCTCTGGATCATGATGAAGTGATGGATCGTATTCTGGCCCAGTTGCAACAAGTGGTGCCCTACGACACGGCTTCTGTCCAACTGCTGCGCGAGGGTCCCGATGGAGGGAAACCGTGGCTTGAGATCGTTGGTGGGCGGGGATTCACCAATTGGGAGCAGATTCTCGGTGTTACCTTTGATCCTGAGCAAACGGATAACCCCAATCACGAGGTTATACGCAATCGCGCGTCGGTTATCGTGGATGATGGACCGGCAGTGTACGCGGGATTTCACCAGTCTCCCCATGTTGAGGCGGGCATCCGTTCCTGGCTTGGTGCCCCGATGTTCGTCGGCGACCGGCTAATCGGGATGATTACGCTCGACAAGACGGAGCCGGGGTTCTACACCCAGGATCATGCCCGACTCGCCGAAGCGTTTGCAGCTCAAGCTGCCGTTGCTATCGAGAATGCTCGATTGTACCGGGCATTGCAGGATCACGCCGCGCAATTGGAAGCGCAAAATCTGGAACTCCGCAAACTCACCCTGGCGATCGAGCAAAGCGGGAGCATCATTGAGATTACGGATGCTGCGGGTTTGATACAGTATGTCAATCCTCGTTTTGAAAAAATCACCGGCTATACAGCAAGTGAGATGTTAGGACGAGATCATAGTCGTTTGCATTCTGGTGAGCAGGACGACGAATTCTATCAGACCTTATGGGAAACGATCAACAACGGGCAGATCTGGCGTGGCGAATTCCGCAACAAGCGCAAGGATGGCCCGCCATGGAATGGCGCGCTGTATTGGGAGTCTGCCACCATTGCCCCCGTGCAAGACGATACCGGGCAAATCACGAATTACATCGCGATCAAGGAGGATATCACCGCGCGTAAAGAGGTAGAAGAGGCTCTGCGTCGCAATGCTGAACAACTGGCGGCGCAAAATGCCGAATTGGATGCCTTTGCGCATACTGTCGCACACGATCTCAAGAATCCCTTGGGCCTGGTGATTGGCTATACCCGCTTCCTGGAGACGGCGTATGATACACTGTCTGCCGACGAAATCCATCTCTCACTGAGGACGATACTCCGTTCCAGCGAGAAGCTCGACAGTATCATCAGGGAATTGCTGCTTTTGGCTGGGGTACGAAAGGAAGATGTGGCCTCTGTTCCTCTGGTGATGGCGGAGATCGTTCAGGAGGCGTATGCACGGTTTGAGTTGATGATTAAGGAAACGGGAGCACATGTCAGTATCCCTGCTCCCTCTGTGTGGCCCGTTGCACTCGGCCACGCTCCGTGGGTCGAAGAAGTGTGGGCCAACTACATTAGCAATGCGCTCAAATACGGCGGTTGTTCTCAAGAAGGCATCCCTCCACACGTGGAACTCGGCTATACGATACTGGAAGCTGGAAACTGGAAACTGGAACCTGAAAGTGCGGATATTGAGCATTCAGTATCTAGTATCCAGCAACCAGCAACTAGTATCCGGTTTTGGGTGCGTGATAATGGTCCAGGTCTTGCACCGGAAGCACGGGCGAAATTGTTCGCACCGTTCACACGCTTGGAGCAGGTGCGGGCGCAGGGTCATGGACTCGGACTCTCCATCGTGCGGCGCATCGTGGAGAAACTCGGTGGCGAAGTGGGGGTAGAAAGTATCCCAGGTCAGGGTAGTTGTTTTTATTTCACTTTGCCTGTGGATTCAAATCATGGGTCATAATCCTCAACATCCCAATTTCGTGTTATAATTGCCTATTAGATACCGGCGGGGGGGAAACTTGCCGGTTCCACATATTTATTCT
>JAFGSL010000357.1 GCA_016934645.1 Anaerolineae bacterium | reverse complement strand
CGCAAGCGATGGGCGCTTAATCTAGTCAACTTCCGCTTCGCCAGTTAAACCTACCTAATGTTCTTATTGTGCAATAACTCTAATGGAAGTGACGATGCTCCCTGTCCAGTCGACCCAAAAAGTCTCAAATAACATCTCGGTCGCGCCGAACGCAAAAAATCCGGCGTAGGTGGCAAAGGCCCATCCATCCCAGGCATGGACGACGACCTTGTAGAACATAAATATAGCACTGACAGTAGCGATACGCATCCATCTGTTGCCACCTAGTGACTTCAAGCGCCCTTGTACATAGCCGCGGAAAAATAGCTCTTCGGATATAGCAACAATGAGGATCGAAATGATGAGGGGAGGGGACTTCGCGATTCCAAAAGACCACCATCCTCTTCCAGACAGATAGGAAGCCAAGCTGTCGAAGAACCATCCTGGCATAATCACGAGTAGTCCTACCAGGATGTAGAGTCCTGCTCGTTTGCGGGTTATATTGAGGGCTGACAGTGTAGTGGGATGGAGGTATTTGAGGGAATAGGCCAGACAGAATGCAGTGAGTGTCAGGATGACCACTCCAATGGGCGACCAGGGCAAGCGTTTAGAGTAGTAGAGGAAAATCCCCAGGTATAAACCTGAGACCGCCAATACTACTTCGCCTCTTACAGAGAGGAATCGCCTTTTTCCCGTATCTTGCGTGGCATTTCCGGATACGTCGGTTTCGCTGCTATTCATACTCCCATAACTGCAGTTGACCGTTGCGGACCCGGCCTGAAAATCAGGAGAAATAGGGTTGTTGATCCGATGAGGTATGGAAGCAGCAGCGAGCCATAACAGGTTCCTCCAGGAGGTGGCTGTCCGTCACCGCCCCCACCCCCACCGTCTCCTGAGAGTGCTTCGGTAATTTGGCTGAAAACATCGCTGACTGATGTCCCAAGGAGGGAGAGTGCCACGATAGAGACAATGGCGATAAGTGCCAGGATCAGGGCGTATTCTACTAACCCCTGACCTTTTTTATGAAAGAGATCCCTTTTTCGCATGTCTATAACTCCCTTGGCTCATCTACAGAAAGCGTGCAGACGACTTGGAAACACGTCTAGTTTCGTACAATTTTGCACACGTTCCATACAAGAGCCAGCTCCCTTTTACAAGCTAGTTTAGCATAAGGGAGAGGGGGATGTCAATGGTACTTTGGTCGTGCTGTTCGTTTGTGTTTTGAGATAATATTGCGATTTTTTTGTTGTTGGTTATGTTTCCGTTGTCACGGCTTCCAGGATGGTGTGCTCACGGCGTTGCAACAGCATTGCTAACGGCTTGAGCGTGAGGGCATACACGACGACGCTGTAGAGGATTGCCACGGGAATGGTGACGAACAGTGCCGGTTTCCAAAAAATGTACGGCATTACCAGGAGCAGAGCCATCGGGACGCCTGAAATAAGCCAGGCTAACATCCCCCACATATTGCCCCGCTGGCGCGTGCCGGACGTGAATTGAAGTTGCATCCGGTAGGGGCCGATGATCGCCGCGAGCGTGTACAATGGGCTACCGCTGATTTGCATACACAATCCCAGGCACAACCCCAAGGGGACGACGATCCAGGTGTGGGTAAACGCGCCTATCAGAACAAGTACCAGGGAGTACAGTGCCATGGCAACGAGAAAGGCGATTGCATTTGCCGAGATGATGATCTGGCGGCGATCTATCGGCGACAGCGCAAGCGCGCCAAATCCCTCCCGGTCGATGATGCCGAAGTAGTTCGACGTGATGTTCATGTTGATCATCATACTCAGCATCACAGTGATAAAGAGCCCAGCGGCCAGCGGCGCAATGGCATGAAAGTCGGTGTCCTCGATACTCGGCTGCCAGAGGATGAATATCGCTGGCAGTATCGACATCAGTCCGGCGAAGATCATCCGCCGTGTAGCAGGGCTGCGCCAGAGGTATGTCCAATCCTTGCGCAGTAGCGCCCAGAACGTCGGCGGACCGGGCAAGCGTCCGGCGAAACGCGATTCGCGGCTGTGCACGCGCTCTGCGCCCAGTCCTACCGCTGCACCTTGCATCAGCCGCCGAGTGATGCCCGCATGCAGCCACAGCAGCAGCCCGACGGCTGCCAATGATATGGCTAGGAAGAGTATGCTGCGTCCCCACGCTCCGGCGGATGCAGACGCCATACCTGCTGTAGTCCAGCCCGCGGGTAGCCACACCAGCACACGCGAAGGGCTCAGGATTTCCAGAAACTGGCTGACATTTTGCGCCGCCGCCAACTGTGAGAGCAAATCCTGAATCGGCAGCTTTTTCAGGAAGGCGATCTGGTCGTAGTTCTGAATGAGACCTTGGAAGAATGATTGTCCGAGTCCCAAAAGCATAAATGGCAGCATCATTACCGTGAGCACTAATGTGCGCAGGCGCCGATCTCCGGCGACGAGATCGAAGAGGTCTTCCATGATCCGGCCGGTGAGTACGAGTACGGCGAAGGTCGGCAACGTTCCCAATAGGATTATCGGTAGCGCCAGCGGTTGTTGCCATGCTAATCCGACGATCTCGCCGCTAAGGATCAAGACCGACCATCCTCCGGTCATCGTCAACAGGGAGATGAGCGTGCTGCCCACCACGATGCTGCGGAAGCGGACCGGGTAGGCGAACAGGCGTGACATTTCGAAGCGTTCTACGATCTGCGAGCTATACGATGCCGGCAGGATCAGCCATACGAAGAACAGACCGTTGTTCACCAGCATCAGTAACTCGTAGGTGGCTTGGGGCGAGAGCAGCAGGATGCTGATGGCGGCGATCCCAGCCCCCATCGCGATGAAAAATGGTATGGCGAATAGAAACCCGACAATCCGGAGTACAACGCCCGCCACGTGCAGTTGTTCGCTTGCCCGGCGCGTGCGGAACATCGCCACAGTCAGCCGGCCTTGGAGCCATAGCAAGTTCTTCAGATCGCGCCACATGTTATCCAACCTGTCCCGTCAGCCAATCTAGCAGCCCTTGATCGGTCACTTCTGCGCCCACCGTGTGCAGGAAGACGTCTTCCAACGCTGCGTCGGGCGGCAGGGCTGCGCGCTCGCGTAGTTCGGGGATGCTGCCCACGCCAGCAAGCTGACCCTTGTTGATGATGCCCACCTGGTCGCAGAAGCGTTCCGCCAGTTCCATAACGTGCGTGGAAAAGAAGATTGTCGTGCCGCGATGCTCGACCATTTCGCGCAGCGTGGCTTTTATCGCCCGCGTGGAAATCGGATCGATGCTCTCGAAGGGTTCGTCGAGGAACAAGATCTCAGGTGCGTGGATGAGCGCGCAAGCCATCGCCGTCTTCTTGCGCATCCCCTGCGAGTAGTCGAGGATCATCTTGTTACCCGCGTCGTCCAATTCTAACATCTCCAGTAGCGGCGGAATGCGGCGTTTGATCTCAGCCTGGGTCAAGCCGTACAAGCGTCCCACCAACTCGATTTGTTCGGTCGCAGTAAGGCGCTCGTAAAGGTTGAGGTTTTCGGGTACTACGCCGATGCGCCGCTTGACCTCCAACGGCGCTTGGATGACATCGAAGCCGCTCACGTAGGCCGTCCCGGCTGTTGGTGGTAGCAACCCGATGACCATATGAATCGTCGTGGACTTGCCCGCGCCGTTCGGTCCTAGAAATCCGAAGATCACACCGCGCGGCACGGACAGGTTCAGAGTGTCCACGGCGGTCAGTTCGCCGAAGCGGCGAGTGAGATTCTCCGTTTGAATAGCAGGTTTTGTATCGTGTTCCATAGTTACCTCATCGGACAGACTTTAGCGCGCTGTCCAGCCGCCGTCAATCAGGATACCCGCACCGGTAACGAAGCTCGAAGCATCGCTTGCCAGGAAGAGTGCCAGGCTGCCGATCTCCTCAAGCTCCCCCCACCGTCCCAAGGGTATCTGTGACACAAATGCCTGGTATTTCTCTGGATCTTCCAGCAGCGGGCGGTTCATCTCCGTTCCAAAGGGCCCCGGCAGCATCGCGTTGGCGGTGATGTTCCACGGTGCCCATTCCAGCGCCAGCGCGCGCGTGAATTGTAGTACTGCACCTTTGCTTGTTGCATAGGGTGTGCGGTCGGATATCGCCACCACGGAGAGCATCGAGCCCACGTTGATGACGCGCCCGTAACGGCGGACTTTCATGTGCGGCGCGACTTCGCGGCAGAGCAGCCACATCCCGGTGACGTTGGTGTCCTGAACCTCGCGAAATTCTTCTAGAGACAGCGCCTCGATTGACCCACGGATGTTGATACCAGCGTTATTGATTAGTGCGTCGATCTGGCCGAACTCGGCGATCACGTTAGCGACCAGTGTTGTGATGTCCGCCGGTTTCGTGACATCGCAGGCGTAGCCCCGGCAAACTCGCCCGTACTGCGATGTTAGCTGTTCCGCGACGGTGGCGGCATCGTCCGCGCTGCGGCTCGTCACCACGACGTTGGCTCCGGCTTCGGCGAGCGCCTCGGCCATTGCCTTGCCTAATCCCCGGTTCCCACCGGTGATGAGCGCGACGCGGTTGTCCATACGGAAACGATCCAAAACTGACATGCGTTTATCCTCCAAAGTAAACGACGAATCTTCACGAACAACATTCAAATTCATGTGGATTCAGTAGATCGTCTTTTGCTTGGTCTGGATAGGCGATCCAGACCAGAACGGGGATCTGGCGATCCCCTCGGAGCATTTTTTGCTCTACTGAGATTTATGGTGATAGGCGCATCCGTTATGATTTCTCGATTAGCCCTTCGCGCCAAGCGTAGACGGCGGCTTGGGTGCGGTCGGAGAGATGGAGTTTGCTGAGCAAATTGCTCACGTGTGCCTTGACCGTACGCTCGGTGATGACGAGTTCGGCGGCGATTTCGGCGTTGCTCTGTCCCTGGGCGATGAGGTGGAGTACTTCCATTTCCCGCGCAGTCAACTCGGCGGCGGGATCGTGCGTGGGGCCTGGTGCGCTGATCTCGCTCATCAGCCGCCGGGCGATGCGCGGATGCAGGCTTGCCTCGCCCCGGCTGGCCGCGCGGATGGCGTGGAGCACGGTCGGCGCGTCGGCGTCCTTGAGCAGGTACGAGAGGGCGCCGGCCTTGATCGCAGAGAAGAGGAGTTCGTCTTGGGCGTAGCTCGTCAGTACGACGACTTGCGTGTGCGGGCTGTTCTGGCGGATCTGGCGCGTGGCCTGCACACCGCCCTGATCGTAGGGCTGCCCGCCCGGTTTGAGCGGCAGCACCAGATCCATCAGGACGACATCGGGTACGTGCTCGGTGCAGCCTTCGATGGCGGTCTGGCTGTCGCCCGCTTCACCCACGATGGCGATGTCGGGATGCGCGCTCAGATAGAAGCGCAGCCCTTTGCGG
>JAFGSL010000356.1 GCA_016934645.1 Anaerolineae bacterium | reverse complement strand
TGCAACGCCGCCGAGTACTCCATCTGCGTCGAACCCAACGGCGACGTTCTGCCGTGCCAATCGTATTACGTGGCGGGCGGCAACCTGCTCGACGATCCCTGGGACGCCATCTGGAACAGCCCGCTGTTTTTGAGTTTCCGCGAGCGTGAAACGGATCCGCTCGCGGCGGGTTTGCCTGAGGCGTGTTGGGACTGTCCCGATCTGGAGATGTGCGGTGGCGGCTGCCGTCTGGAACGCGAAGCGCGCGCCGGACTTCGCGCCGCCGAACACGGCTGTGCCCGTGCGCGAGTGCGCCCCCCCTCAGTCCCCCCCGAAGGGGGGGAAGCTATCTCCCCCCCATTGGGGGGGAGGGCCACGGGCTTTATGCCGCCGGTCGGGGCTACGCGCGCCGTCACGCGCGCCAGCGGGCATCCACGGTAGGAAACAGCACAAGAGGTGACTATGCTAAGAGAAGGAACCATCCTCCAACAAAATCGCTATCGCATTACGCATTTGCTCGGCCGGGGCGGCATGGGCGCGGTCTACGCCGCCTGGCACCTCAGCCTGGAAATCCCTGTCGCCATCAAGGAGCTGACGCCGCAGGCCGATCTCGATCCGGAAACTCTGGAGCAACTGCGCACGCAGTTCAAGCGCGAGGCGATGACGCTGGCGCGGCTCAACCACAACAACCTGGTGCGCGTCATCGACTCCTTCGAAGAGGGTGGGAATGCTTACCTGGTCATGGAGATGGTCGAAGGCGAAAGCTTGGCTGACCGTATCGGGCGCGAGGGCGCGTTGGCGGCGCCGCTGGTACTGCGCTGGGCGCACCAATTACTCGATGCGCTGGCCTACTGCCACGGGCAGAACGTGCTCCACCGCGACATCAAGCCCACCAACATCATCATCCGCCCCGACGAACAGGCGGTATTGGTGGACTTCGGCCTGGTGAAGCTGTGGGATCCGCGCGATCCCCGCACGATGACGGTGGTGCGCGGCATGGGGACGCCGGAATACGCGCCGCCGGAACAGTACGAGGCGGAATCCGGCTCCACCGACGTCCGCAGCGACATCTACGGCCTGGGGGCGACGCTCTACCACGCGCTGGTCGGACAGGCCCCGCCCACGGCGACCAAGCGCATCGTCAACCCGGCGGCTTTGATCCCGCTACGCGCGTTGAATCCCAGCATTGCCCCCGCCATCGAAGCGGCGTTGATGCGCGCGCTCGAGCTGCGGCCCATCGACCGTTTCCAGAACGCGCGGGAGATGGCAAACGCGCTGCACTATTCTACGCAGCGCACCCCCACCGGTCCGCCCCCGCCGCAACCCCGGTCGCAGAGAACGCCGCCGCCTGCGCGGGCGCAGGCGGTGCCCATAACCAAACCGCCGACGGCGCCGCCCGCTCAGCAGATGCGACAGCCAGCGCCGCAGCAAGTTCAACACCAGATGCCGCAATATTTGCCGCCACAGCCCAAAGCCCGGCGCGGAAAGGGCATTGCCTCGATTGTCGCACTTATCCTGGGGGTTATCGGCCTGGTAACGACTTTTGTTATCCCTATCTGCAACTTGCCTTTCCCGTTGACCGGTATTGTCCTGAGTATTCTGGGTATTCGCTCGAAACAACAGCGCGGACTGGCCTGGGCTGGGTTGGCGCTATGCCTACTAACTTTAGGGCTGGTGCTGCTCCTGGTGCTCCTCGGTGCGATTCAAGAGTTTGGGAGCTTCTGATGCGCACTATCAGTGGTTTCAAAGGGTAGATCGATAATGAGCCTTACCATCATTGATGCCATCCCCTTCCAACCGGATCGGGCGGCGCTCGCGAAGCGGTTACGTGTCAGAGACAGCAGCGCTTACCTGGCCAATCTCCAGCGTTTGGTGGATGAAGCCGAGGCTGTCGCCAGGCTGAAGGCGTTGTACAAGGTTGCCTTCATCGACGACAGAGGGGATGACTACGTCGTGGTGGATGGCGTGCGGCTGGACAGTCGGGTGTTGAGCGTGAACCTGGAACCCGTCCATCGCGTCTTCCCCTACGTCGCGACGTGCGGTGTGGAACTTGATGCGTGGGCGCACACGCAGGACGATATGCTCTATAAATATTGGGCCGACGGCATCAAAGAAGTCGCCGTGCGGGAAGCGATTCAAGCGCTCTTTGATCACATGACGGAGGCGTATGGATTGGACAAAATGGCGTTGATGTCGCCGGGGTCGCTCGACGATTGGCCGATGCCGCAGCAGCAGCCACTCTTCAACATCCTCGGCGATGTCGCAGGGGCGATTGGCGTGCAACTCTCAGACAGCTTTGTGATGACGCCGAATAAGAGTTTGTCGGGGCTGTGGTTTGCGACGGGGCGCCAAGATTGGCGCGAGGATTTCGCCAGTTGCCAACTCTGTCCGCGCGAAAATTGTCCTGGCCGCCATGCGCCTTACGACGACACCCTTTACGATCGTAAATATCGCCAGGGATAAAGTCAAATCAAAAATCGGCAATCCGCAATCGAAAATCGAGGAGGTCACTATGGCAATGGAATGGCTCAAAAATCTGTTTAGCGTCAAGCGCGCGACGCCACCGCTGGCGGTGGCGCCGGGTATTTATCATGCAATGCAGGAGGCCGAGGGAACCTATACGCGTTTTCATCTGCGGGTGGAACGCGACGGTTCGGGGATGTTGATCGCCAACGCCGCTGCTGCTGCCCGACTCTCGCCAACCGGCGTCCTCATCGCTAAAGACTTGCTCGATGGCAAGAGCGCGGACACGGTTCTGCAGGACCTTGTAGCCAATTTCAAGGGCGCAAGTGAGGATGTGATGCGGGCGGATATCGCCAAGGTTGAGGCGCTCATTGACCAGATTATCACACCGGGGGACACGTACCCGGTCTTCAATCTCGATGATGCCGCGCTCTCTCCCTACGACGCGCAACTGATCGCGCCACTACAAGCCTCCCTGCCGCTGGCCGAACCGGAGAAGCTGGCGCCGATCCTCGAAAAGTTGTGGGACGCGGGCATCCCGCACGTGACCCTGCTTGCACCTCAAGCTCCTGATGCCGCACACCTGGTCCGCGCCGTCGAGCGCGCCGAAGACCTGGGGATGATTGCCGGGGTGCGCGGGCGCGCCAGTGACCTGTGGGACCTCGAACTCCTGACCTCGCTGGCCCAGGCGGGTGTGGACCACATCACCTTCATTTATGCCGCCGACGATCCCGCCGTCCACGATGCGCTGTGCGGCGCGGGCGATCACGCCGCCGCGACCGCGCTGTTGGCCTGGCTCGAAGAGAACCAACTGTGCGCCGTCGCGGAAGTGCCGCTCGTCCAATCGACGCTTTTCGCGCTCAATACCACCGTCTTCACGCTCATCGCGCAAGGCGCGGACAACATCGCCTTCGTCGCCTACGTGACCACCGACGAGGCGCTGGCCGAACAGGACGGGATTTTTACTGCCGACGCCATGCCCCAGGTCGCCACGATGGTCGAGGAAGTCGCGAATGAGGCGCAGGCGCGTTTCATCTGGGATCCGCCCGTCGAACGCGACCCCGCACACTCGCTGGCCGAACAAGTGCAGTGTGGGCCGCGTTGCTCAGGTGATGTGGCGGTGCGCGTCGAACCGGATGGCAATGTCATCCCGCCGCGCGGCCCTTACCAAAGCGCCGGGAATCTGCTGGCGATGCCGTGGAACGCCATCTGGGAGCACGAAGTCTTCCGCCGGTATCGTGAGCGTGTCGAAGCGCCGACCCACTGTGACCACTGTCCAGGCCTGGCGATCTGCGCTGCCGATTGTCCCCGCGAACCGGCGGGGTGGGCGCAGCTATAACCGGATTCGCTGTAGCCGCGATTTCTCTATCGCGTGCTTCTCTGTTAGTGGAGGTATGGGATGAAAAGTAAACGTTTATACCATGCACCGGCTTTGTCGCTGCTGGCGATGCTTTTGCTGTTACTGGGGCGGCCGGTGTATGCCCAGAACTACAGCTTCTCCGTGCCGGAGCTGCTGATGCAGGTCTATGTGCAGCCGGATAGTTCGACGAAGATCGTCTACGACATCACCTTTGAGAACTTCGGGAGTCCCATCGATGTGGTGGACATCGGCACGCCGCACAGCAAGTACAGCATCAGCACCATGAGCGCGTCCATCAACGGCGTGGCGCTCACCGACATTCGCAAATCCGAGTACGTCAATCCCGGCGTGGAAGTGCATCTCAACGGCCAGGCGATCGCTTCGGGCGCGCGCGGCACATTGCACTTCGAGATGGCGATACCGGAGATGATCTTCACCGACACGACGAACAAAGAGAATGCCTCGCTCCAGATCACGCCGACGTGGTTCGACAGTAGCTTGGTGCGCGGGACAGGGACAATCGAGATTCGCGTCACGATGCTCGAAGGGATACAGCTTGACGAAGTGCTGTATCAGGACGTTCCCTTCAGCGACAAGGGCACCGAGAACGGGCGTGTCGTCACCGTATGGCGTTTCGAGAACGTCGCAGCGACCAAGGCATATCGTGTGGGTGTCTCCTTCCCACAGCGCGGTCTCAGCAATGTGATCAAGCAGACGACGTGGGACCTCTTCGTTGCCTGGCTTGGCGGTGCGATGGGCGTTATCTCGATCCTGGCCGGCGTGTGTTTACCCATCGTCATTCCAGCTTTTATCATCTGGATGTTCATCCGGGCGATCAAAAAGGCCAGCAAGCCCAACTATCTGCCGCCCATCGCTCAGGTAGAGGGTGGCGGGATCAAGCGTGGGCTGACCGCGCCGGAGGCCGCCGTCATCCTGGAAATGCCGCTGAATAAGGTGTTGACCCTCGTTATCTTTGGCTTGCTCGAAAAAGGGCTGGTGCAGAAAGTGACGGAAACCGGCTCTCTGACCGAGGCTTTGATCTTGGAAGTCGCGGATGCCTATCGAACGGATTTGCCGGACGCTGACGCGCGTGCGCAGTACCGTCGCACTGTAGCGCAGAAGCAGGGGACCGTGATCCACAATTACGAAGATGCTTTCCTGGACTTGATTCAGGATAATGCCAAAAAACCGGTGAAACAACTCGAGGTGGTCAAGCCGATGAGGAAGCTGGTGGAGATTGCCGCGGCCAAGATGCAGGGCTTCGATCTCTCGGACACGCAGGACTACTACCGCCGCGTCATCGAACGGGCCATGGAGCAGGCCACTGCCCTGGGCGACATCGAACAACGCGAGCAATATCTCGACAAGTATGCGCCGTGGGTGATGCTCGACAAGGACTACCGGCGTGTGATGACCGTCGGCACTTACAACTACTGGCCGATTTGGGCGCGCCAGGCACATCCGGCAGTGGCGGCTGGGAGCGCAGCCAGTATCGCAGGTTCTGCGGGCAGCGCCGCCAGCGGGCGTCCGGCTCCCAAGTTTGGCGATGTGGCCTCCTCCTTCGTGGGCTGGACCGAGACGACCATGGGCGGCATGGCCGCGGCAATCATGCCCACGTCGCTGCAGAAGCCTGCCCCAGTCACCAGATCGTCCTCTTCAGGAGGCGGTTTTCACAGCAGTTGCGCGTGTGCGTGCGCCGGATGCGCGTGCGCCTGCGCCTGCGCGGGTGGGGGACGGTAGATTTTCGATTTTGGATTCGGCGGTGGACGCCAGGGTTTGGAGGTATCGAATCTATGGGAAAGAGAAGCGTTTTTCGCCTACTAGCTTTGTTAACGTTGTTAGTGCTGACGACATCCCTCGGGAGGCCGGTGGCGGCGCAGAGTTACAGCTTCGCCGTACCAGATTTACGGATGCAGGTCTATGTACAGCCGGACGCTTCGGTGAAGATCGTCTACGAGATCACGTTCAACAACTATGGCAGCCCGATCGATATTGTGGATATTGGTGTGCCACACAGCAATTACAGCATCAGCAATATGAGCGCCTCGATCAACGGGGTCAACCTGCGCGACATCCGCAAATCCGAATATGTGAATCCGGGTGTCGAAGTTCACCTGGGCGATCAAGCCATTCCACGCGGTTCGCAGGGTACGCTGCACTTCGAGTTTACGATGCCTGACCTGATCTTCCAGGATACGACCAACAAGGACCTTGCCTCGTTGCAGATCACGCCGACCTGGTTCGACAGCGACCTGGTGCGTGGGACGTCCTACATCCAGATTGCTATCTACATGCTGGAAGGGGTCCATCCTGACGAGATGCTGTATCAGGATGTGCCTTTTACCGAAAAGGTGTTTTACCAGGGACGCGCCGTTGCTGTGTGGCAGTGGCCGCAGGGGACGGCGACGCAGGCGTATCGCGTCGGCGTCTCGTTTCCGCAGCGCGGCATGACGCGCGTGGTGAAGCTGACGCTCATCCAGTTGACCAACAAGTGGTTGGAAGATAATCCCACCACGCGCTTTATCCTCGGCGCTGTAGCGATGATCATGTTTGCCGTGCTTTTCTTCCGGTTTTCGGGCGGCACCGGCTTGTCGGTGTTTGCCATTTTGGGCGGCGGCATCCTCCTTTTGTTGTTCATCAGCCCGATCTCGGCGCTGATTGCGCCCGTGATCGCCGCACCGCTCGTTGTTCTCAACGAAAGCTCGCTGAAGAAGAAGCGCAAGACCTACCTGCCCGCCATCGCGCAGGTGGAGGGTGGTGGTATCAAGCGTGGCCTGACCGCGCCGGAGGCCGGCGTACTGGTCGAAATGCCGCTGAACAAAGTGCTGACGTTGGTGCTCTTCGGCCTGCTGGAAAAGGGCGTCATCGAGGTGAAGAAAGAGGAGCCGCTGACGGTGGCTGTGACGCCGGATTTCCAAGTTCTGTCCAACAAGAGTCTGAATTCTGCCAAAGAACAGCGCCTCCATCGTCGCCGGATCGCTCAGGAGAAGGGCACCATCATCCATGCCTACGAAGACGCCTATCTCACTGTCATTGAACAGCATCACGGCAAAGCTGTGCGTAATATCGATTTCAGCAAACCCACCGAAATGCTTATCAAAGCGACGGCGGCGAAGATGAAGGGCTTCGATTTTTCCGACAGCCAAGAGTATTATCGCCGTGTCATTGACCGGGCCATGGAGCAGGCGTCCGCGCTCGGCGAGGTCGAGGCGCGCGAGCAGTATCTCGATAAGTACCTGCCCTGGGTGATGATGAACGACAACTATCCCACCGTGCTCACGCATCGCGGCTACAATTATTGGCCGGTGTGGGTGCGCGGTTCGCGGCCTGCCGGGACTGTCAGCGCCGCGCCGAAAGCCAGCGGCCCAGCCATCGGCGGGCGCACGCGGGCCAGCGATGTCGCGGGTTCGTTTGCCGGCTGGGCCGAATCGACGATGGGCGGCATGGCGGCGGCCATTATGCCCGGCTCGTTGAACATCCCCGGCGTGAAGGGCGGCTTCGTCGATCTCAGCGGTGCGGACCGAGTCACGGGCGACATCTTCACGGCGTTAGCGAAATCCAGCGGTGGCAGTGGCGGTGGCGGTGGATGCGCCTGTGCGGGCTGCGCGTGCGCGTGTGCCTGTGCGGGTGGGGGAAGATAGCTGTCAGCCTTCAGCTAGCAGCCATTAGCTGCTGACCGCTGAAAGCTGATAGCTTTTATGGAGATTGGGCGATTGGTGAAATATGATTTACCCGGACCGGAGATGCTGGCACAGCAGGCGGAATGGCTGGAGCCGGCGCGGGGGCGGTTATTTCGCCGGGTGGGTATTGCGCACCGGAGGCGCGTCCTGGATTTGGGCGCGGGGTACGGCGCGGTGACGGGCGAATTGGTGCGCCGCGCCGGAGGGCCGGTCGTCGCGTTGGATTGCGCGGTGGAGGCGTTGCGAGAGGGTGGGGCAGCGTTTGGCGGCGCATCGCGCACCGGCGGGGATGCGCGGCGGTTGCCGTTTGCCGATGCCGCTTTCGATCTGGTTTTCACACAGTTGACCTTGCTGTGGGTGCAACCGGTGACGCGCGCGTTGGACGAAGTCTGCCGCGTGCTCCGTCCCGGTGGAGCGCTGGTAGCCCTGGAACCTGACTACGGCGGCATGATCGAGCATCCGCCGGAGATCGCCGCCCGTGAACTGTGGCTGTCTGCCCTGGAACGTGCCGGCGCCGACCCGTTGATCGGGCGCAGGTTGCCGGAGTTGCTGGCGGCGCGGGGATTCACGGTGAACGTCGGCCTGTTCGAATCGCTCTATGCGCCATCGACGGCGCGCTTCGACTTTCTGCGCGATCTGCCGTTGACCGCAATGGAGGCGGAGGCGCTGGAGGCCGTTGAGATGGGAGCGATGGGGCGACGCAGTCCGTGGGCGCAGATCGCTCATCTACCGTTCTTTCTGGTGACGGCGCTCAAGCTTGAATCCTGAGCAGATTTCGAGGGGAAACCCTGATGACAATTTTAGATGGTTTGTTGATCTTTGTTGGCGTGATGGTGCTTGTTATTTGTGCACTGGATGGTTTCTTGCGGGCAGTGGTTATGCTGGTGAGTTTCTACTTGCTCACTACGGCGGTTGGGTTACTGACCCTGGCGACAGAAGCTATTCGGGGCGTTGCCGTGACGTTAGTCGGTGTGTTGGGTGGTCATGTGCCGGATTTAATCATCACGCAGACCCTCATCTTTGCTGTGCTTACGACGTTGTTGTTTATCGGCTCTTACTTTCTCAGTAAACTGATCTTCCGGGATACGACATTGCCAAAGTTACAGGTGCTCGATAACATCCTTGGGGCAATCGTCGGGATCGTTTTGGCGTCTCTGATTATGGCGGTGATCTATAACACGTGGGGCGTCGCGGTTAGCGTGCGCTGGCAGAATGCGCAAGCCTGGTACAACACGTGGGCAGCTTATTCAAGTTCGATCTTGCGTCCCTATATGCGCGAGATACTGCTTACCTACCGGCCACTTTATTTTATGTTTCGTTTCATAGAATATCCGCCGTTCTTTATTTTGCAAGCGTAAGCCATGGCCTATCCTGAAACCTACATCTCCGTGGACGTCGAAACCGCCGGTCCCAATCCCGGCTCGTACTCGTTGCTCTCTATTGGCGCGTGCCTGGTCGCTGACTCGATGCGGGCGTTTTATGTTGAAGTGCAGCCGGTGAACGATTGTGCGTTGCCGCGCGCCCTGCAGGTAAGTGGATTGACGTTGGAGTATCTGGCCGAACACGGCCTCCCCCCGGCAGAAGCAATGGCGCAGTTCGAAGCCTGGGTACTGCAAGTAACACCACCCGGACACCGCCCGGTGTTCGTCGCTTTTAACGCTTCCTTCGACTGGATGTTCGTCTGTGATTACTTTCATCGTTACCTGGGACGCAATCCGTTCAGGCACAGTGCGTTGGACATCAAGGCATTCTACATGGGGATGTTCGGCGTACAGTGGCACGAGACGTCTATGGCTTACCTCGCCGCGTGTTATCTGGATGGTCATACCCTCACGCACAACGCTTTGCACGATGCCCAGGATCAAGCCGAAATTATGCGCAAGCTCCTCGCAGAGCGAGGAAACTGGTGACTTGGGATTAGGAGTTGTGACTCTCCCAATCCCTCATTCCAAGTTTCTGATCCCCATTTCAAGGAGGTTTTCTTATGCCAACACAAGCACCACGACAAGCACTGACAACTATCATTGAATCGGCGCACCGGTTAGGCGTTGAAGTTGACGAAGAGGAGGCGCTGCAATGGCTGACGGCGATCGCAGCTTCGGCAGAGGGCGGTGATGTCGTCGTCGACGCCAGAGCCGGCGTTTTCGGTCACAAGGTCACGATGCTCGACTTCAACCCCGACGATCTGGCCTACTTCCGCAGAATCGGGCAACTCGTGGAATTCGTTGACGAGCCTGGCGTTGTGGAAACAGCCCTGGCGCTTTCCGGATCGGCGGCGCAGTCGAAGATTCAATCCTATCCCGGCGACTGCGACTACTTCGAGCGCGTCAACATCATTGCGCCCACCCGCGAAGAAGCCTGCCACAGTTTGGCCCGTCTGATGCGCGACAAAGTTCTGCAGACGACCAAAGGACCGACGTACCAATTCATCGAGGCTAAATTCGGTTCGTATCCCTATACCGTGATTAACAAGGGCATCACGTGCACTGCCGGAACGCCCATTTCCTGGAAACCCGACGAGGTTCACGCCGGGCAAATCGAAGCCTTTCTCCCCGACGCCAAACCCGCGGTGATCCGGTGGGATGATGTAGCCCTCGATCCCGGTTGGTGTAAGCTCGATTGGGTGGTCGCCGACCCTGTGCGCGGCAAGCTCTCCGCCGCGAGCAACATGCTTGATGTGACCTGGGAAGCGCCGGATGGCAGCATCACGCCATTGGACGGCTACCTGGATCCCTATTTCCAGGAAGTCTATCTCGAAGCCGAATCCATCCCCATCTTCTCGAAGTTGGCAGCGCACGTGGACGCGAACGCACTGGATGACTATGTAGAGCAGTTGGAGCATGAAGTTGCCAAATATCTCACCAAGAGCTTGAACTACGGGAAAGTCGCCAAGCGGATGTACAACATTTTCCGTCTCACCGGGCGGTACGAGGAGGCTGCCTTCTTGCGCGAGCTGTTTGATGAACCGGCGACGGTGCTCTATCAGGTGTGGTCGCTCGTCCTCACGCTGGATGACACAATGAAGTTTGGGGCAGATATCCCGAAGGAGCAGTTGATCGCTCAGGCTGACCAACTCATCGTGTCGGTTGTGGGCGCGCTCGAAGGGGGGCAGGAGGCTGAAATCGTGCGGCTTCTGCTGCGCCTCCGCGACCGGTTGAGCGAACCGGGCAGCACGCCGCAGAGCGATGCGATGTTAGAAGCCCTGCGTGCGGAGATTATCAACATCGTCAACAACTTCTTCTACGATAAACTGACGGCTATGCCGACCATCAAGGCGTACATCGATGAGGTTGAAGGTCAAGGCAAATCGCATAAATAGCTCGAAAAGAAAAACCCTGGCGAAGGTTTGCAAACCTTCGCCAGGGAACACTCCATAACCCATAAAAGGAGAGGGGCCGGCTATTGCCGGCCCCTCCGTGAACTCACTAACTGCATAGATCACCTCCTTCTCTAGGAGATACAGCGCCCACGTG
>JAFGSL010000355.1 GCA_016934645.1 Anaerolineae bacterium | reverse complement strand
GGATCAGGTCAAAGCGACGCTGGCGAATCCGCTGGACTATGTGCTCTCTCTCGCCGAGGCCGGGTTGGCCGAGATGCGCGCCCTGATTTTCGAGCTGCGCCCTGACGCATTGGAGAAGGAGGGGCTGGTCGCCGCCCTGACTAAACAGGCAGAAGCCATTCGCGCCCGGCACAAACTGGACATGCATACGGATTTCTGTAGCGAACTACCCGATCTGCCGTTGGCCACAAAAGAGGCGCTCTATCGCGTAGCCCAGGAGGCGTTGAACAATCTCATCAAACACGCGGAAGCCCGCCGGGTGGTATTGCGATTACGTTGCGTGCCGGGCATACTGACGCTGGAAGTGCAAGACGACGGCGTGGGTTTCGATCCTCAGGCTGATTATCCCGGACATCTGGGGCTGCACACGATGCGCGAGCGTGTTGAGCGGTTGGGTGGGGGGCTGGCAATCGAGAGCGCGCCGGGAGCGGGAACCACCGTGCAGGCTACCTTCCCACTCCCCTAGGAGGGGTGCGTTATTAGGCATTGGCTTCAGACGTTGTGCTACTTCAGTCGAGATGCAAGTATGAGAGGCACTGATCGCCTGCCAAAGGGGCTTTAAGCTGTGACGGGTTGAACCTTAAGTCCAATGAGAATCCGATGGAGCCAACGGATGGCTTCTAGCAGGTTTTCTCCAGCACCGGCCTTCTGTACAAAAGTTGCAGCACCGGCCTCTTGCGCCCACATCCGGGTTTCGACATCGTCGTAGACGCTGAACATCACCAGCCCGATGTGTGGCGACGTTGCCTGGAGGTGCCGTGCCGCCGTGATCCCGTCCATCACCGGCATTTCTACATCCATCACGATCACGTCGGGGGCGAGCGCTTGAGCGGCTTGCAAAGCTTCTGCTCCATTCCTGGCCTCGCCTACCACCTGCAGATCCGGTTCCAAGCCGAAACGCATCTTCAATCCCTCGCGCACTACTTTCTGGTCATCTACCAAGAGTATTTTGATCATCTTTTCACCTTTTCTGTCGATGTGGATAGTTTTACTGACCCCGGTTATAACTCTACTATAGCCTATAGCGCCGGTGTGCGCATTGGGATAAAGACCAAAGCTAGGGCCTACTTTTAGCATATCTGGCATTACGACTAAAGTTGTAGGTTCAATCGGATATTAGCGCCGGAAGCCCACGTCATCCAGGATGATGACACCGGCTGCGGTGCGCCTTTCCTTCATTTTTCCAAAGCCTGGCTCAGTTTCGAGGGCTTCAGCTTTTTATGCGTCTTCAGGTATTGCCAATCCGCAGCCGTATCGTACATAAGCTGGTAGTGGTAGTAATTGACCTGTTCCAGAACGGCCAAGCTGTAGAATACCAGGCTGACGATGACATCCAGGCCGGAACTGAACGCCGCACCGCTCAGAAGGCGGGCCAACACAAACAGGGGTAACAGACCGATCAAGATCCAGTTCGCCTTTTTGAACACACTGAACCAGCCCAGATGCCGAGGCGCGATATCCGAATGCGTCCGGATCGCCCGCAGTTTCAGCCACCAGTACGCCGCCCCCTGCCACAGCAGCCAGGCGACGAGCAGCATCGCACAGACCGAAGCCACGCCCAGAGGTTTCTGCACAATCCTAGCAGTAAAGACGGCGACAGCTGGAAGGAAGAAACTGTCGAACAATTCCCATGTCCACAGATAGCGCAATCTTCTGACCAGCATTTTCTCTGTGGCGGTGGTCATAAGTTACTGTCATCTTTTGCACGATCCAGCCCGGCGCCAAAAATCAACCCTAAGGCCGTCCCTAACCCGGCGAAGATCAGGTAGAGCGCCTGCCCAGTCATCGCCAACAGCAACGCTCCAACGCCACCACCGACAAAAGTTCCGAAAAGCATACCCAACGCCGTGTAACTAACCTTTTTCTTATCCATTGTTCATCCTCCTAAAATTATTTCAATCCAGAATCAACTGATCGCGCCGGAAACGCGCCATCGCCACACCCAAAAGCCCCCCACTGACGCCGAGTAACACACCAATAGCAAGGGCTAACGTGCCCGGCGTAAGTCCTGCCGTCAATACCTTCGCGACCTCGGCCTGTATGTTTCCCGGCAGGGCCTGAAGTCCAAAAACCGGGATGAAGAAGAGCAAGAGCATCGCAAAGCTCAACGTTTGCTGCGCTTGCCGGGCCGTGGGCGCGCGCAGCGAGATCAAGACGCCCAAGCCGCTGGCTAGCAATGCGCCAAGCAGACTGAGTACCACACCGCCTACCAGGATCAGGGGCGGGAAGAAGCCCTGCGCGGGGTTGAAAGCGATCTTGATCACCAGCCCGCTCAGCAGGATGCTCACCAAGGTCAGCCCCCAGCCGTACGCGACGCCCGCGCCGATCTTGCCGAACAAAATAGCACGATCCGGCAGGCGGGTGGCGAGGAGCGTCTCCAGCGTGTGGCGTTCCCGCTCGCCGGCAAAGGCGCCCGCGATGACCGAGGAGACCACAAACAGCGGGAACCACGTCCAGGTGAACAACGTCGCCGGTGTGGATAGCCACCCCTCGCCCGCCTGCAAGGGCAGAAACACGCCCAGAATGATCACCCAGATCAGGAGCCGTAGCAGGCTGCCAGCCCCCTTGCTCGCCACGAACAATTCCTGCAATTCTTTGCGCATCACCGTCCATATATCTTGTATCATACTTGTTCCTCCATCAAAGTCAGGAAAACCTCTTCCAGGCTGTTTTTGCCCTTGCGTACTTCCTCGATGTCCACCCCCGCGTTGACCAGCAACCGCACCAGCGGCGCGTTGTCCATCGGCTGTGACAGCGTCAGATGCAGATGCGAGTCCCGCACCTGAACGTCGCGGATTTCCGGATAGGCGCGCAGCACTGCCAGCACGTCATCGGTGAAGCCGCGCCCGTAGACCTCGACGTGCGGCGCGCCGGTCGTGGCGCGCAGGACGTCGGGATGGCCCACGGTTAACAGCTTTCCCGCGCGGATCACGCCGACCAGGGCGCAGAGCTTTTCGGCCTCGGCAAGGTTATGCGTGTTGAGGAAGATCGTCGTTCCCTCGTGCGCTGCCAGCCCGGCGATATCGTCGCGCAGCGCTGCCGCGGCGACGGGGTCCAGTCCGGCGGTCGGCTCATCCAGGAAGACCAGCGGTGGGCGGTGCAGCAGCGCGCGCGCCACGGCCAGTTTTTGCTTCATCCCCTTGCTCCAGCCGCCGGCTTTCTCGTGACGGCGGTCCCACAGGCCCATGTGCATGAGCAAGGCCTCGATGCGCGCTTGACGCTCGCCCTTGGGCAAGCGCCAGATGCGCCCGTAAAAGTCGAGATTGTCGTAGGCGCTGAGGCGCTCGTAAAGGCCGTGATGCTCCAGCAATGCCCCGGCGCGCTCGCGGATGGCGGCGGATTGGCGGCGGGTGTCGAAGCCCAGGACCTCGGCGTGCCCGGCGGTCGGCTCCAGCAGCCCTAGCAGCAAACGGATGGTCGTCGTTTTGCCCGCGCCGTTCGGCCCCAGGAAACCGAAGACGATGCCGCGCGGCACTTCGAGCGTGAGACCATCGACGGCTCGAACCGTTTCGAAGTCGCGGGTCAGATTGTCAGTACGGATTGCAGTATCTTGCATGATTTCCTCCAGTTTCGCATTCTGCATTCAGCCTATCGCGGAATAATACGTGCGAACGACGGGATGCGTTGGAATTCCTTCTGAGATTCGTTGTTAACGTTGGAATTGCGTGAGAGCTTGCTTCGATCGATATCCAGTGCGTTAAAATTCCAAACGCTTGAACTGGTAAAGGGCTATACCCACGAAAACGACCACAAAGACAGACGTCATACTGATCGGAATCCAGACAGACACCGGCAACGTGCTCCCTGTGCCAAGGGCAGGCAGCAAGTTCGGCAAGACCCAGGGCGTGCCGATAGCTAATTTTCCCATGAATCCCGGAATGACCAAACCGCCGAACAATGTCCCCATTGCCAGGCCCAGTAACTTTTCCCGTGACCCGGTAACGCTGCCCAACATTAGTGTAAGCGTCAGGTAAAAGAGCGTGTGCAGCGTCAGCCCCAGAACACACGTCAGGTACAGGTCCAGCGGAAGCGCACCGCCATTGGCGACCGCAAACAGCACGTAGGCCAGAGCGCACGGCAAGCCGACCATCGTCACCAGAATGCCGCCCAGACTGGCCATGAGTTTCGCCAGCACGTAGGCCGCGCGCGAGACGGGTTTGGTCAGCAGCCACTCGGTCACGCCAAGCTCGCGCTCGCCGACCAGCAATCCCTGGCCCAGGATAATGGCCCCGGCGGCGAGAAAGAACATCCCCACTTGAAAGATCGACTGGAGACCCATCTCCACAAAATTAAGATCCGCGATGTTGCGCGTCGGGTCCATACGGATCACCATAGGCATAATGAACAAAACGACCGCCAACAGGCCATCAATCGCCACCGTCCAGATCAACGCCTGTACCCACCAGCGCCGGGTTCCCCACCAGGCCCGGTTCTCTTTGTGCAGCAGATTCTTCAAGCCGCTACGCCATCCCCGTAATGCGATACGATCAAGGGTACTCATCAGGCTGCCTCCACCAGGTGCATAAAGATTTCTTCCAGCTCGAATTTCTTCTGGTTAAAAGCGGATACAACGACATCATCAGCGGCCAAAATCTCCCTGAGCAAGCGCGCTTTGGCGGTGCTTTGGTCAGTGACGCCGATTTCCCACGTGGTAACGCCGTTGCGCTGCAGCGTCCTCATCCCGGCGACCCAGGGCAACGCGCCGACGCGCGCGTGAACTGTCTCCAAAGCGCCTTCCAGCGTCACCGTGTACGTCGTCTGCCCGTCACCGTTGAGAAGCTGCTCGATCGGTCCCTGGGCGACCAGCGCGCCGTGGTTCAGAATCGCCACGGTGTCGCTGACCTGCTGCACGTCGTCGAGAATGTGGGTCGAGTAGAAGATCGTCGTGCGTTCGCGCAGGCGCTCCATCACCGCCAGCACGTCGCGCCGCCCGATGGGATCCAGCGCCGCCGCCGGTTCATCGAGGATCAGCAAGTCCGGGTCGTTGATCTGCGCCTGCGCCAGTCCCAACCGCTGCCGTTCCCCGCCGGAGAAGCCCTTGACCGGGCGGTCGGCCTTTTCGGTCAGACCGACCAGCTTCAGCATCTCGTCGATGCGCCATTCGATACCGGCTGCCGGCCCGCTAAAGAAGAAGCGCGCCGTGAAGCGCAACGTCTCGCGCGCGGTCATGCTGTCGATGAAGCGCGGATGCTGCGGCAGATAGCCGATCCGCGCGCGGATGGCGAGGCTGTCGCGCTCGATATCGTGTCCGAAGATCGTCCCGCTGCCGCTGGTTGGGCGGGCCAGTCCCAGCAAGAGCTTCATCGTCGTCGTCTTGCCCGCGCCGTTCGGCCCCAGAAAGCCGAAAATCGAATGCTGTGGCACGGCGAGGTCGAGGTCTTTAAGCGCCTGCACATCGCCAAAAACCTTCCGCAGTCCTCGGGTCTCAATTGCTAACGGATTGGTCATCGTTTTCTCCCTTGCCAATTTGGAACTCTTGTAAGTGTTTGTTATAATTCTGGATATAGGATATATGCTCAGACGAGGTAACGCACGAGGCAAACGACCCAAATTGGCTGAGACTTTGGATGCAATCCTTTCTAGGACTAAAGTCGGAGGTGTTATGATGATTCGAGTGCTCATTGTGGACGATCACAGCGTGGTGCGCCAGGGGCTACAGATGTTCCTCGCTCTTGATCCGGAGATCGATGTTGTGGGCGAGGCGAAAAACGGGGTGGAGGCTATCCGCCTGGCCCGTCAGTATCAACCGGACGTGGTGCTGATGGATTTGCTGATGCCGGAGATGGATGGCGTTACCGCCACCGAGAAAATCCGCCAGGAGTTGCCCGACACCGAGGTCATCGCGCTGACCAGCGTGTTGGAAGACAAGGCTATCTTCGACGCGATCCGCGTGGGCGCGACCGGCTATCTGCTTAAGGATACCGAGTCCGACAAGTTGTGCGAGGCCATCAAGGCGGCGGCAGCGGGACAGGTGCAGCTTTCACCGGCGGTTGCCGCGCGTCTGGTCCGCGAGGTCCGCGCCCCGGATAGCCCCGAAACGCTGACCGGACGCGAACGCGAAGTGTTGCTGGCGCTCACGCGCGGGCTTTCCAACAGCGAGATCGCCGAGGCATTGTTCATCACCGAGAAGACGGTCAAGACGCACGTGAGCAACATCCTTTCCAAGCTCAACCTACCGAGCCGCACCCAGGCCGCGCTCTACGCGCTGAAAATCGGGCTGATCACGTTGCAAGAGATCGAGCTGGACCAGTAGTCTGCTAGAAGCAGACAGTGGAGCCATTAGCGGATGGCAGACTCTTGGTTACCGCACTAATTGTTCTTCAATCCGGCATCGGACCTTCAGGACTTGTCGCCAAAATGTCGTAGTGCTGCAGCCGGTAGAGAACAAATGCAGCCAGTGCAAAGACAACCGCCCCCATCCAATAGGGCGTGCCACGCATCACACGATCATAGACGAAGCCAGCACACAACGGTCCAAGCACACCCATCAAGCTCCCGAGGGCGGTCGTCACTCCCATAAGAATGCCTTGTTCACGCGGCAGAACACTGTTCGAAGCCAATGTGCCGATGGTCGGAAAAGTGAATGTGCTCAACGCACTGTTCAAGACAGTCAGCGGATAAATCAGCCAAAAGACTGGCGCAAAGAATACGGCCAGAGCACTAAACACTTGTCCGAGCAAACTCGCAACGGCTACCTGCTTTTCTTTGTAACGTGATACGCACCGCTGCACCAGTAAAGCCTGTACTATGGCTACCGTGATGCCCCCGACCACCATCTGCGACCCAAGTTGCCAGGGCTGCACGGCAAACTTGTCGATCAAGAAAAGCGTCTGCGTGCTGTTGATGGCGTTGAAGGCGAAGTTGAACAAGCACAAAGCGAGAAACAGATGGCCCAGGCTGGGTAGACGAGCCAACGCCATAATAGACGTGAATGGATTGAGATCATTGGCGCGCATGCACGAGCTTTCACGTTGTTCCCTGGGCAGCGACTCCGGCAGAAGGAAAACAGCCAGCAGCATGTTCACGAATGACAGAGCCGCAGCGACAAAGGCCGGGGCCGCCAGATTGATCTGGCCTAACACCGCACCCAACGCCGGGCCCACGATCAGTCCCGCGCCCCAAGCAACGCCGATGAGGCCAAAGTTTTTGGCGCGATCTTTGGGACTTGAAACATCGGCGAGATAAGCCGACGCAGTGGACAGATTACCCGCGGTGATGCCACCGATCAAACGCCCAAGAAAGAGCACCCACAATGCGCCGCCTATGCCCAAAATCACATAACCAATGGCCGCCCCCAGAAGGCTTACCAACAACACTGGACGGCGTCCATATCGATCACCAAGCTTGCCCATCATGGGGGCAGCAAAAAACTGCGCTGCTGCATAGATCACGGTGAGCATCGTGACCATCAGTGCCTCATCGCTATAGCGTTTCACGAGATACGGGGCAATCGGATACAAGATGTTGATGCCGATGATATCCATCAACATAATGCAAAAAATGACGCCAAGGGCGCGCTTCAAGACTGTCTGGTTCTGGCTAATTGGAGACATAAGGGTGTATTTTCAACTTCCTTGAATGTGCGTCGAAGGTTATCCATTTCATTATTATAGCTCCCTGAATTTCCACGCAGCAAATTCTTGGCGCAAGAAAGGCAGGTGGCTGTTCCACACCTCCGGGCCGGTGACTTCCAGGGGGAGCACAGCAACGGGCTTTTCCAAATCCGTCGCATACTCGTAGTAACCCCAATGGAAACCCAACAACCAGGTAATTTCTTCGTCCCGTGATCTGAACGGCATCGTGGTCAAAAAGGTATCCGCAGTCCACTTCAGCGCCATACTATTACCCAGATTGCGGCAAGGAGCGTCAAAGAACGATGGCAACATACCGAAAACGGCGAAGGGCAACCCCGTTTCACTCATCGCGGACGCGACATCCACGGAACAAGAGCGCCGGGCGTCTGCCCACTCTTGATCAGCAGATGCCAATTCCTCCCGCGTCACGATTTGGATCCAGCCACAGATCGTACGATAGCCGCCACCGGCATAGCTTTCGATTTGGACTTGCATAGCCGGATATCCCTCACAAAAGGCAATCGGGAAGGGTATGCCGGGTATCGCATCAAACCCGGCTTTGACAGCATCATGATTCGGGCCATAGCACACCGCGACCTGACCTTGACGTCCGGCCAACGTGAAAGGAATTCGTTTTTGCGCTTCAAGGAAACACGGTTCAATGCTCATCGGTGAAAACCTCCTGAGTCATCAATGTGCGTTCACAGTACCGGAAAAGAGTCGAGTTGTCACCTATCAAAAGTTTCGAGCAGACGAGGATAGTATTCGTCAAGTGTCGAACACTGCTCGCGGTGCGTCGCGTAGTCGCGGATGCTGGCGAGCAAAGCATCAATCAAGACAACATCCTTCCCTCTTTCGGCTTCTAGTGCTGCCTGCCCGTCCACCTCGCTATCCTGGAATGCGAGATAAGTGGTGACAGCCCGAATGATGTATTCGTTAACACATTCTTGCCACTCGCCGCAGACCTTTTGCGCGGGCAGCGTGACGTACACATGGGCGTAGGTCTGTGCTTGCGCCCAATGCTTGTCGGTCAGGGGATTGACAAACGAATGGCTGAACTCGTGGCGCTGCATGAGTTTGAAATAGGCCTCATCGCCAAACACCGGCATGTCGTCTTGGAGTTCTTGCGGTCCCAGGATATTGTAGATGTGGCGCTCGCCTGTGACCATGTCGAGATAGGGACCAAACCCAACGTGGCCGTACAGCGACACCAGAATCAAGTTATAGCTGCTCTGATGCATCCCATAGAACGCTTCGAGTTCCTGAACGTAGTCCTTTACCCCCAGCTTGGGAATGACAGCAGCTACCAATGCCTCGTAATAAGCCCGATGTCCGGCATAAAAATCGGCAAAACCAGTTACCTCGCTGAACGCTTGCAGATGCTCAAGGAACGTTTCCAAGTTCTCATGCCCGCTGATGCGCGCCAGCACGGTCTCCGGCCAAACGACGTCGTCGCGCAAGGTTAAATCCGCCCGCAGATAGAGCGCCGTCGTAGGCGGGGCCATAAAGTTGAACATCCGTGGCTGCTGGCTGATCGCATCAAAGGTTTTGACAACAGGATGATCGGCATAGGTCAAAAAGTGCTTAATGACGGCCTCAGCGTAGGGAAAGCTTTCCACACTGAGAAGAAAGGGAAATACTTCCCGGTAATGGCTGATATATTGAATGATCGACATCAGTTCCACTCGGGGATCAATGCTGACGTGTATAGAACGATTAGTTTGTTGCACAGGTTTCAGATTATGC
>JAFGSL010000354.1 GCA_016934645.1 Anaerolineae bacterium | reverse complement strand
GTTCTTCCCGGCGATCGATCACGCCATCCTGCGCCGCACGCTGGCGCGCAAACTCCACGATCCGGACGTCCTCTGGCTGATCGACCGCATCCTCGCCAGCGGCGTCGGCGTGCTGGCCGAAGAATACCAAACCCGAACCTTTCACGGCGATACCTTGTTCGACCTTGACCGCCCGCGCGGGCTGCCTATCGGCAACCTCACCAGCCAGTTCTGGGCCAACGTTTATCTCAACCCGTTCGATCACTTCGTCAAACGCGAGTTGGGTTGCGCAGCGTATCTGCGTTACGTGGATGACTTCATCCTGTTTGCCGATGACAAGGCCGTGCTGCAACGCTGGCGCGAGGCTATCGTTACGCGGCTGGCGCGGCTGCGGCTCACGATCCATCCTGGTGCGCAGGCGCGTCCCGTCACGGAAGGGCTGCCGTTTTTGGGCTTCACCATCTTCTCCGCACACCGGCGGCTCAAACGACGCAAGGGGCTTGCCTTTGCGCGGCGCTATCGACAGTTACAGCGAGCGTACCATAGCCGCGAAATCACGCTGGGGCAGCTCACTGCTTCTGTGCGTGGTTGGATCAACCACGTCCGCTATGGCGATACCTGGGGCTTGCGCCGCGTGTTGCTGGCCTTCTCTTACACCTGACAGTTCTCCAAAACCGGCTGAGTTTGGTCGGAACGGTAATAAAGTCTTCACATCTTCGTATAATAGAGTGAAATGATCACACAACCGCGCCTCATCGAACGTCTGGCCTCTGCGACGCAACCCGTGGATTGGGATGCCGTCTTCGCGGCGCTGTTGCCCAAAGTCTACCGCTATTTCTGCTATCGCGTGGGCCAAGGGCCGTTGGCGGAGGATTTGACGGCGACGACGTTCGAGAAGGCCTGGACGAAACGGGCGCGTTATCGCCGGGATTTGAGCAGCTTTGCCACCTGGGTCTTCACCATCGCGCGTAACGTGGCGACGGATCATTTCCGCACTGCGCGAGAGGCCGCGCCGTTGGTGGACGCGAGTGCAGTCGTTGCCGATGCGCCGTCGCCTGAAGCGGCGTTCGAGCAGCGCGAGCATTTCGCCCGGCTGGCGTGCTACATCGGCCAATTGCCGGAGCGCGAGCAGGAGATTCTGGCGCTCAAATACGGCGCAGGCATGGGCCAGCGGGAGATCGCCGCCTTGACCGGCCTGACGGCCTCGCACGTCGGCGTGATCGTGCACCGCGCGGTGAAACAGTTACGTTCAACGATGGAGGCTGACGATGAACGATGAGTTTTTGACCCAAAGGTTGCCGGACGTGCGCCCGGCATTCGCCAAGACGTTGCGAGGGAAACTCCACAGGCTCGAACAGCGGCAGCGGCGGCGCACTTATGCGGTTGCCTCGGCGCTCGTTGTTGGGTTGTTGTTTAGCCTGCTGCTGACCTTACCACCGGTGCGCGCGCAGGTGCGCTGGCTGCTCCGTGAGATCGGCGGGGTGAAGTTTGTGGAGACGGAGAATCCGCACGAGGATTGGGAAGCTGTCAGAACCGCTTTTTACACGCCAACGCCTGCTCCCGGTTTTGACGGCGATTACCATCTGGAGAGAATTGTCAAAGCGTTCCCCTATGTTCTGGATGCGCCTGTTTGGAAACCGGATGGCTATGCTCAGGACGAATACGTCAATATCCGGCAAAAGCCGGAGGGTACCATTGTTACTGTAAGTTGGCATCCATTCGCGTACGATCCACGCGAGACCTACATCACGTTTGAGATCCAGAAGATGCCTGAAGGCGTCTCTTCCACCCCCGCCAGCTTTGAAGGCGTCGCGGGAGCCGGGGCGGAAACGATTTACCTCGGCGATAAAACCGCAACGCTGTGGCATTTTCCCTCCACCAACGGCAGCGACAGGAGCGCGTGGACGTTGGTGTGGCGTGCGGAAAAGGACGGGGAGCGATTCGAATATCGCCTGTCTTCGAACGATCTGCACCTTACCCGTGAGGATATGCTCAGGATGGTGAACACGACCGGATTTGGCTGGTACGTTGAGAAAATCCGCCAGCAGCGTGGCAGAGAATTGCCTATGGTCAATCTGCCGGAAGTTTTGGCTGCGTATCCAGAACTCGCGCGTTTTCTGCCCACGTGGCTGCCGGAGGGTTTCACACTCGAGGAACAGGCGGCCATAGACCCTGACAGCCAAAGGGTTCTCTTGGGTTGGCGAGGTAACAACGTGGACGATTCCGGTCACGCTCCTATCGCCATATCTATGAGCATGGGGCGTCCCTGGGATGTGCCTTTCGTCGTGAAACCCGATACGGTCAAAGAGGTGACTGTCGGCAACACTGTCGCCGCGATGTGGGAAATTGAGTTTCTGCGCGAATGGGATCCAGATGGGCGTACCTATACGCTGTGTTGCCCACGGAATGATTTGCAGTATTGTATATCTTGGCGGGAGCCGGGTGTTACCTTTAATGATATTGTGCGCGTCGTGGAATCCATCCCCGATGATACTGGGGTATTGCTTGAGGAATTTGAATTTCTACTCGAAGCGTCCCCTTGATTAAACAGCGGATTTCTGGGACAAACCACAAATCGCAAAGCCCACTACCGGCTTTGCGATTTGTAGTTCATAAGTTGATTTACCTCTTGACAAAAACCCTCAAGTCTGGTATTATATATCCATAACGGATATAACTGATGCGGATATAGATTAGGCAAAGAGTAAACTTATGGAGAATACAACACCCGATATAGATCAAATCTTGCCGTTAACGCCAGCCGTATTCCACATCCTGCTGGCGTTGGCCGATCAAGAGCGGCACGGCTACGGCATTATGCAGGAAGTTGCAACGATGACGCGCGACAAAATCCAGATGGGACCGGGGACACTCTATGGCACGATCAAGCGTATGTTGGCAGCGCAGTTGATCGAAGAGTCCGACGAACGTCCCGATCCAGATATGGACGATGAGCGCCGTCGCTATTACCGTCTGACCGATTGGGGGCGGCAGGTTCTGGCTGCCGAAACGGAGCGCCTGTCGAACCTGGTCCAGGTGGCGCAAACCAAGAAGGCTCTTGGCACAATGGGAGCAAGTTGATGGCACAGTCGCCGACTTTGCCCCGCTTCCTCCGCGCGGAGAGCGTTTATCGCGCTTTGCTGCGGGTTTATCCGGTGGATTATCGACGCGAGTATGAGGAATGGATGGTGCAGTTGTTTCGGGACTTGTGTCGAGACGCCTACCGTCAAAACGGTCGTGCGGGGCTGGCTCGGCTATGGCGACGCGTGCTGGCGGATACGATCGTCACGGCAGCCGTCGAACACATTCACACGTTAGAGGAAGGAGTTCGCACAATGAGCAAACGACAACATAGGATGATTCTGTTTTGGTCTGGCTTGCCGCTTGGGGTGGGTATCTTTCTTTCGCTGATCAATCCTCGGTTTATGCTGCGCTTGTTGGCACCCAATACGGCCCAACCTATTGGCTGGCTGATGACGGTGGCGATCGTGGGATTGGCAGTGGTGGCTTACGTGATCCAGCGCAGGATAATGCTCGCGGCCACGGTGGACACGTCTGCCGGTGTGACGCAGAACCGCCCAACGCAGCGCGGGCTGTCTTTCGTAGCAAGTATCCTGTTCCTCGTTTTTCCCGCCTTGTTACTCGTCCTGTTGGGCCCGGCTTTCATCACCGTCTTGCTATCGGGCGTCTTGCGCTGAAAGAAACAAATCGCAAGGCCAATCCTCCTAACCTTGCGATTTGTCATTCGCTATTCGCTATTCGCTATTCGTAATTCGTAATTCGTAATTCGTAATTCGCTACACCTCATCCGGATGCAACTTCTCCAACCGCTCCGCGCAATCACCACGGCCTGTGGCGCGCAGCCACTCCAGGTACGCCGGTAGCTGGTAGCGGGTGTGCGAAGGGCCGCCCTCGCGCAACACTGTCATCAGCGGGTCGATGTTGGTTGGACTTTTCAGCATCATCTCGTGATGCCATTCCGCGAGCATCCCCATGGCTTTGTCCACCAGATCGGGCCGTGCGGCGACCAGGTTGCGCTGCATGTACGGGTCACGCGTCAGGTTGAAGAGCATCACAGGATCGAGTTCCTTGTGCCCGTCGTGGTACGTCCGCAGGCAAACCCACGCCTCGCCGTCGAGATCGAAGCGGACGGCGCGTTGCACCGACCACGCGCCCTGGCTGGTGACGAGATACGGGCGGCCCTGTTCCTCGCCTGCCCTGAGCGCCTCCGCATACGAGACGCCGTCCCAAGTCGCCGGGACCGTCCCGCCCGCCATTTCGATGAGCGTTGCGGCCCAGTCGAAGTGGTAGTGCAAGGCCGTGTCCACACGCCCGTTATCCGTGATGCCGGGCCAGCGGATGAGCAGCGGCACGCGGCAGACGGACGGGTCGGCGGTCTGGTGATCGCCCCACACGTTGAACTCGCCCTGGCTTTCGGCGTGGTCGGAACTGACGATGATGACGGTGTCCTCCAGAATGCCCTTGGCTTTCAGGCTTTCCAGCAGCTTGCCGATCCACATGTCGGCGTACCAGATGCCCATATCGTAGCCGTCGATCCACCGCTTGACGGCGTCCATCGAGTCGAGTTGCAGCGGCACGCGTGGGTACTGGCTCACCCACTTCTCGTTTACATCGTGGCCCGCCAACTCCTGCGCGCTGTGCGGCCCGAAGCCGTCCCAGCACTTCTGGCGAAGTTCCTCCGTCATCCAGGCGGGCAGCGGATCGTCCGCGAAACGGTTGCCGTACTCCAGCGGCACGCGGTAGGGCGTGTGCGGGTCCCACACGTTGACGTGCAGGAACCAGTCGTCCTTGTCGCCGTTGCGCTCGATCCAGTCGATGGCGGTGGGCACAACCTCGTCGGCGCGCTCCATCCCGCCCTTGCCGGGATTATACATCTCGCGATAACCCGCGTACCACTCCCACGCCGAGTGCCGCTCCCCGAACGGGCTGACGGTGACGGTGTATAGCCCGGCTTTCCGCAGCGCGCTCATCCACGAGGTGGCATCGTAGGAGTCGCGGAAGCCGCGCGGGCAACCGTCGTTGAAGGGATCGGCGGACGACCCCATGTGGCCGACGACGCCGTTGCGGAAGCCGAAGCGCCCGCTCCACAACGCCGTGCGCGACGGCAGGCACGGTGCGTCGGTGACGAAGTTGTTCTCGAAGCGTACCGCCTCCTGCGCCAGCCGGTCCAGGTTCGGGCTGGTATCGCGGTGGTAGCCGTAGCAGCCCAGGTGGTCGGCGCGCAAAGTGTCAATATCGATGAAAAGAATTCGCATGAGAAATCTCCTAACCCGGATAAACCGGAATTGTTTTGTAATTGTGACAAACCTTCTGTCAAGTTTTGAAACGGCCAGTTGAAAGCCCCAAAATCAGTTCGAATAGGCCAATGACGATAATGCTGACCAACAAACCTCCGCCAGCATACAACGCAGGATAAACTATAAACGCCTCGGCAAATATCATGTAGGGATGTTTGTCCTGGTCCTTTGGTACCCATAGCCAGATTGAATTGTCTTCCAGCAATGCGTAGCGCACAATGTCGCCAGTCTCAGGATTAAAGTTATACGTGCAGTATACAAGCTCTACGACCGGCTCCGGCAAGGTTTCGCCGTCCGGGGCAGGGAGGGATTCAGCGACGCAATTGCCCGTATACCAGGATTGGGATGGTGTTCGTGTTGTCGATGTGACGACCTCCCAGCCATTACCGTAAATCAAGCTTTCGGAGAAGATTTCCCCTTCCTCGGTTTCTACGTATACGAAGTGACTACTACCGGACACGAAATGATCAGCTTTGTTGCCAGCAGGAAGGGAGTGAGATGTCCAGGTGCCGTGCCGGTGCGCTATCTCTGTGCTGGCGCGTTGGATACCCAGCCACCCTCCTTCACAAGTCACGGCAAGAGCGATCAGGCCATAGATCACAAAACGTAGCATGTCCATCGTTGTCTCCACATCATTCATTGTGATTCCGAATCGTCTTTATCATACCTTCAGTATCTCTGAGCGCAACCGAAGACATGAGTTGAAACATGCTCCAATCGAAGGTACAATCAAGTAGACAGTATACAGTAGACGGCAGACGGGAACCTGCTGTAGCAAGCCCAGTCTGCTGTCGCGCGAAACTTCGCGCACCGCCTACCGTCTACTATCCCGAGGAGGATTTTCTATGCACCCTATCACGTTTGATCGTGCGAGCTATCGTATCGACGGCGCCCCCGTTTACCTGTATTCGGGAGAATTCCACTACTTTCGCGTGCCGCGCGCAGATTGGCGGTGGCGGATGGCGCTTTTCAAGGAGGCCGGGGGCAATTGCCTGGCGACGTATATTCCCTGGTTGATCCATGAGCCCACTGAGGGGACGTTCGTCTTCGGCGATGCGGGCCCACAGCACGATCTGGAAGCGTTCTTCGAAACGGCACGCGAGATGGGACTGTACGTCATCGCGCGACCCGGCCCATACCAGTATTCGGAACTTATCTACGGCGGCCTACCGCGCTGGCTCTACGAGAACTATCCTCGACTTCGTGCGAAAACCTACGACGGCAGGGACATTGGCCCTATGTCGATTTCCTACCTGCACCCGCTGTTTTTGGAGAAAGCACGCCGCTGGTTCGCCGTCGTCTGCCCGATTATCGCGCGTCACACGGTCTCCAAAGGCGGGCCGGTGGCCTTTGCGCAGTTCGACAACGAGCTGACGGGCATCCACGAATGGTTCGGCAGCCTGGACTACAACACGGAAGCGATGGGCATTGGGCAGGCCGGTGGGCGCTATCCGCGCTATCTGCGCACCAGGTACGGCGACGTTGCGGCGCTCAACCGGGCGTATGGGACAGCGTACACAGTCTTCCAGGACACCCCTGCACCCGCGCCGTTGTCGCTCGCGAAACCGCCTGACATTCGCCGGATGAAGGATTACTTCGACTTTTACCTGGGGACGGTGGCCGAGTACGCGCAGACGCTCGTGGCGTGGATGCGCGAATTCGGCATCGACACGCCGATGGTCCACAACGCCGCCAACCCGGAGATGAACGCCTACTTCCTGGAGACGATTGACGCGCTCGGTGAGGACTTCGTGCTCGGTTCGGATCACTACTACAATCTTTCATAGTATTCACAACATACAAACCTCTTATATCCTCACGGCGCGGCTAGTCCTACCATCTCGCCCTACGCGCAAGTCGACGGT
>JAFGSL010000353.1 GCA_016934645.1 Anaerolineae bacterium | reverse complement strand
TTCGGAGAAACCCGCATCGTTGTGGAACGTTCGCGTCCTGCACCACCAGTGGTTATGGATGTGGAGACGATTGTTCAAACCGCGGACCGGCCGCTACCGCCGGATGAGCGGCGAAGCTGTCCCCATTGTGGCGCGACCCTCTCCAAACACGCAACCTGGTGTGTGTGGTGTGGGACGCACTTAAACGAAAACGGAGGCCAGCAGGATGCTGGCGATCCCAGCGATTTTCAAGGGAGCATCTGATGAAAATTCTTGTTGGCGCTATTGGACATGAATCGAATACTTTCACCCCGTTTCTCACCACTTTGAAGGATTTTCACCCGCGCTATGGGCAGGAGACGCTTGCGCCGCCCATCCGCCACGGTGCGTTTGGCGGGATCGTGGCGACGTTGCAAGCGCGCGACGACATCACACTTGTGCCGTCGGTCACGGCGCACGCGATGCCGGGCGGTGTGGTCGAGCGTACCGCCTTCGAAACACTGAAAGGTGCGCTGCTGGATGCTGCCCACAACGTGGACGGCGCGTGCATTTTCCTGCACGGCGCGATGCGCGCCGAAGGCGTGGACTACGCGGAGAACGACATCCTCACGGCCCTGCGAGCCAAACTTGGCCCGGATGTGCCGATCACCATCGCCCTGGACATGCACGCCAACATCGTCGCCGAGACCGCGCGTACCGTCAACGCGATGGTCGCCTACCACACCGCGCCCCACGATGATGCCTACGAGACGGGTGTCAAGGCTGCCGAAATGCTGCTGCACTTGCTGGAAGGGCGTCCATTGGCGATGGGCTTCGCCAAAATCCCGTTCCTGCTGCCCGGCGAGAAGGCCGAAACGTCCGTCGGCGCGATGCGCGAGATGATGCAACTCGTCGCCGGCCTGGAAGCGCAGCCCGGCGTCATCTCCGCCTCGCTGATGAACGGCCACTGCTGGGCCGACGTGCCCGACATTGGCGTGATCGCCGTCGTCGTTACCGACGATGACGAGGCGCTTGCGCAAGCCGAAGCTGACCAACTCGCCGCCACGTTCTGGGCGCGCCGCGCCGACTTCGACTTCCACATTGAAGCGTACCCCGTGGACGAGGCTGTGCGTGTGGCGATGGCTGCGCCCGAATCCACCATCTTTCTCTCCGACTCCGGCGACAATCCCGGCGCGGGCGGTACGACCGATGTCACGGCGGTGCTCGAAAGCCTGCTGCGCCAGGGCGCGACGAACGCTGTGGTTGCTTCGATCTGGGACGCTGCCGCCGTCGAAACCTGCATTGCAGCAGGCGTGGGGAACCGAGTGAGCCTGGAGATCGGCGGTAAGCTCGACACGCGCCACAGCCAGCCGTTGCCCGTCACCGGCGTCGTCCGCCTCATCTCCGACGGCGACTACTACTGGGGCGGCGTCCGCACGCCGGATCGCCTGGTGCAGCGCGGTCTTACCGTCGTCCTCACCGTCGATGGCGTGGACGTGATCCTCACTGCCGAGCGGCAGAGCTACGTCGAACCGGCGCAATTCCACAGCCTGGGCATCGATTCGCTAACGTACAAGATCGTCGTCCCCAAGCGCGGCTACCTGACCACGCCGCTGCATGCCATCAGCCCGCGCTCCATTCTTGCCGTCAGCCCCGGCGTAACCAATTGCGACGTGCGGCAGTTGGCGTACCGGCGCGTGCAGAGGCCGATGTATCCGTTGGATGAGTTTTAGATGAGGGGTTTTACCAATGTACTTGGTGAAAACCAAAGGAGGCGCAGGTGCTTGCAGATGAAACTATAACCCGTAGATTGAAAGAGATGGCGTGGCAAAAAAATCATTCGGATTCACTATGGCCTGAAAACTGCGCTGGTTCACGAAAAGCGTTGGTAATCTTTGTAGGACCAAGTCCTGGTGGCGATAAAGAAGATAAACGCCGCCCGATAAAACTCAATCATGTCAAGCCATTGTGGAATGAGCCTTATGTTGATCCCCTGAATTGGAGCCGGGGGTTTCAAGTAAGTTTCAGACCTATTGTAGAGGCAATAATTGGGAAACCATACGAAGAAACCGCCAAATTGATTGCTAGATTCAATATGGATTGGTTGGGAAATCCGGAATCACAAGATGTGTCGTATCGTTATATGTGGGAAGGATGCTCTCACATTTTGCCTGTTTTGCACGAATGTAATCCAGAGCTAATTATCCCAATGGATGAAAAGACTTTCGGAGTTTTACAGATAGCACTATATAACGATGGATATGACATTCTTCCCGCACAAATCGGTGGAATTAATATTAAAATCTCGGACAAAAACAAAAAGGCAAGGTACCATAGCAGCATTATGGCTTTCAGCGCGAAAAAAGAAGGGAGCACTTTTGTAGTTATCAAGTCATTGCAACATCCAGCAAGGATTTATGATGTTGAATATGCAAAAAGGATAGGCCAGACCATTAGAGAAGCTGCTGAACAAATAGGGAAGGGCAATATTGTCAACTTGAACATAACAGGTGAATAGATGACCGATTTCCATTACAACATTTTTTACTACTATAGAGGCGGCAATCAATCGGAGAGAGAACGAGACACGCAATTAGAGAATAATACTACGAAAGCATTGATCAATACATTGCAGCATTGTGGTCCAAGTGTAGCAGCCAAGTTCCTAGATTGGTTGGGTATTGCCGCACGCGGTAAAGTAGAGTTTGTGTTACAGAAATCCACAATTGGTAGCGAAAAAATTCATTCGAAATCACAGCGGTTGTTGTTAGGGATAGTTGGAACAGACAAACAAGAACAGAGTAAATCAAAATCTACTGAGGACAGCTTGCCTGATGCATGGTTATATGGGGATGATTTTGTCGTGTTGCTTGAAAGCAAAGTAAAAGATGCTCCGCTTGAACGTGAGCAGATGCAGTATCACTGGCGCAAATTATTGCCAGGTGTGTTCCCCCTGCCACGTCGTGAGGTATTGACTTGGTCAGATGTCCATAAGTTTTTCGTGACACTTATTCCTGATTTGAAAGATAAAAATAGATGGTTGGTTGGGCAATTCATTGAATACCTGGAGTGGACAGAAATGACAGAATTTGTCGGTTTTGAAGAAGGCATGTTTGAGTTTTTCATTCATAGTGAGAAAGCCCCTGATGCTAAAGAGTGGGTGCGCAATACAATGCGGTCTTTGGCTGAAAAGATTATATCCGGTGATCAAGGCCTAAAAGCTTTTAATGATTTTTACGATAGCTATCATGTCGGCAACTTTAACTTTAACAGTGATCATTATTGGGTTGCTTTTGGGCCGAAAGACTTTAGGAAAAATGCACACCAAACTATCTCGTTATATGAGGATAGAATTGACGTTTTTGTAAATGTAGAACTCTCACCTGCTGTAAAAAAACTAAGAAAGAAGACACGAGATAGTTCCTCGTCGTTTCGACAAATTGTTTCTCAACTTCCATCTCCATTCACTGTTCAGATTCAGGAACGTATAGAAAAACGCCCAAGGTTTTATGATTACTATACCATTGCAGAGGTAAAGGCAGGTATTTATGGATCGGTCCCTTATGGGCTTAAGGATCCAGAGTCACCCGGATTCGAATATATCGAGACTCTTCTACATCAGATAGAATATCCATATCTATCCATTTGTGATTGACCGGTCTATACTGGGCCATGCATAGCCGCCCGGTGTAGGCCAGCAATCGTCACCCGGTAAGGGCCAGGCATAGTCGCCCGGTGTAGGCCACCTATGATCGCCCGGTGTGGGCCAGTCAGCGTCGCGCGCTGTGGGCCACCCGTCGTCGCTCGCTGTAGGCCACGGTTTGTGAAAGTCAGCACGTGTGGCATCATCTCTCCAGAGAGACAGTTTGATCGTGCAATCTGGAGA